>NZ_CAWPKW010000033.1:0-17409 GCF_963888615.1 Brasilonema octagenarum UFV-OR1
TGGCTCCGCAAGGCACAACTCTTGGCAGCGCTGGATTCACCGCAAGGCGCTGCTCACCAGATTCAAACACTCTTTCCTTCAAGGTGAGTGTTTCTTTTTTGCAACCACAATTACTACAGGTTTTAGAAGATGGATACCATCTATCCGCAACAATTAACTTACTTCCAAACTTCTTGGTTTTATATTCAAGTTGTCGCTTGAATTCATAAAACCCGCAATCAGCGATAGATTGGGCAAGCTTATGATTTGACATCATCCCGCTAACATTTAAGTCCTCTACCACTACAAGCGCGTGGTTTTTGCATAAGTGGTGAGTAACTTTATGAAGCGAATCTTTGCGAATGTTAGAAACTCGGTTATGATGTTTCGCTAATTTGATTTTTGACTTATAACGGTTGTTACTGCCTTTCTTTTTCCGAGAATGAGCTTTAGACAACCGTTTTAGTTTCTGGATGTTCTTTTTGTAGGCTTTTGGGTTTGGAAACGTAACACCAGTGCTAAGCGTAGCTAGTTCCTTTATTCCCAAATCCACACCTACAACATAGACGGATTTAGGCGTAGGCTCGGTTTCAACCTCATAAGCGCTCATCGATGTACCAGTCACCAGCTATCCGAGATATTGTTAGCTTGGTGGTTGTTGTATGGGGCAGTCCTTCATAAGTTTTAACCCATCCAATGGTAGGCAGCTTAACTCGTACACCAGCAACAGGGATAGGTTTTCCACCATTGTCAACAGTGAAAGAGTCGTTGATGCCTTTCTTCTTTGACCTGGGGTAGTCGCCCCTACCGGGGTTCTGACTGGAAAAATAAGCCAAGCCCTCTTGGGTTGATCTCGAAGCATCACGATTTATCGTGTTGTTATTAGGGCTTGGCTTATTTTTTTGTCCCAATGCGTTACCTTTAAAAAATCGGGCATACGCGTCACCTAATTGGTCAAAGGCGTATTGAGTAATCTTTTGACAAATTCCTTTCTCCTTAATCCACTCCAGTTGAGTTTTTACCTCATTATTAAAGAACTTCTTAAGGAGGAATTTATTTGGCTTGAATCCATGATCATATAAATTTTTCCAAGTAGCTAAACCCCAATTAAAGGTAAATCTTGCAATACCTGCATGCTTTGCCATTATGGTTTTTTGCTCGCTTGTCAGTTTCAACTTAGTTTTGATGGATAAAAGCATTGTTCACCGGGGGAATGACTGGAGAAATAAGGCTTGCTATGGTCTGTTAATTTGTCAGCACCCACGAGTATTCGTTGTAATAAGGCAAGCCTTATTTCTTTGTCCCAATGCGTCACCTCAATACGTTTGTGCTATATATAAGTATAGTAATATATACACTCGATAGCAATGCCTTTCCAGAAAAATCATAAATTAGGTGCACAACCTTTAAATAATGAGCCTTTTGATAAGACGCCGGTGTGTTTTAATGTCCAAAAGGGTGTCAGAGACAAATTAAAAGCCATCCCTGACTGGAAGGAACGGCTAAGAAAGCTTGTTGATGAATTGATAGAAGAATTTGAGGGATAGTTGTCGGTAGTTGACTAAGCTTGTTTAGGTTATTGTCTACTTAGGACAAGCTCTTGAATGTACTAGAATACAAGATGCATTCTGGCACGGCTGTTTCTGCACCCCGTATACATCATCAGTGGTTACCTGATCAACTAAGAGTCCAACCTATGGGTTTGAAAGCTCTAACTCTTGCCGAGTTGCAGCGTCAGGGACACAGAATTAAACAAACTAAGCCTTGGGGTAATGTTAATTCGATTGTCGTAACACCAGATGCAACTTTAGAAGGCGCAGCTGATCCCCGTGGTGAAAGTTCGCCTAGGGGTTTGTAAAAAGCGAAAAACTTTCGTATGTTCTGTCTTGATTCATGACTCCACTGAAGTCCTTGAGGACGAGAACTCGTTTGCTCTTGCAGTTGGTATCAAAGTCCAACCTGCTTTTAACAATTTTTGGAAAGTCGCCCAACCTTTAGAACCGCCTGGTATTTTGTAATCTGGGACTGCTAATTGCCCAAAGGCTGTGTAAGGACGCCAAGGTTCATTTGGTCCTGTCTGCAAATGCAAAATTTTTTCTTCACTGTCGCCAAATTTTGACAACCAGCACATTCTTCCATGCATGGCAAACTCCTGATTTATTTTAGTTAGCTTACAAGCATACTTACAGACATCTGTCAATATCTACATCGCCCTTTTGGGGTACTTTCTGTATTGTTCACAGCGGTTAACCTCAAGACGAATCACACAATTCAAAGTGAATGTAAGACGTAGACGCTTTACAGACGAAAGGCTATGAAAAGAAACGCAGTCATCTTTTGCGTTTAGCCAATGCTATCCTATGGCTCACAAAAATTGATGTATTTTTGAGTACTTTTTTTGATAGCTATTCGTTATAGGACTTACGAATTGACAAAAATATGATTATATGCATAATACTATTAGCTTTCCCTTCTTCTTTAATTAGATGCAAGCAAAATCAACTTATGCACTTTTGAGATCGAAATGGGAAATTTTTGTGCTCATCTGACTATTGTAAAACCGCACGGAACTAGTCATGCTAATCGTTACGCACACAATAATTTATTTCTAAAGTGCGTAAGTCCTACGTTATTATATGGATGGAGCATATAATTCGTCGCTGACAATATCGCGAATTTGGCCAACTAACTGGGCATATATCGAATCAGACAAGATTGGTTGTGATCCTTGTAACGAAATGGGTCCATCCAAGTCAATCCATGACTTACAGCCACCATACTTGGTGCAATAGGGAATTTCTTGCTCTTGGGGGAGTTTGTAAGTCCGCAGCAGGAGAATATATAATGGCTGACGCGGTTTCCATTTGAGGCGATCGCTAATAAAGTACTCATTCCAAATATGGAATGGAAGCAGAGCATTAACGACTGATTCCTCACTCACTGGAAAAATATCTGTAATTTCAGCCCAACTGTTGATATGAACTGTTTCTGGATGCCAACCAGATGTCACCGGAATTACCAAATTAGCATACTCGGGTTTGAGCAAGAAAGGCTGTTGATGCTCAAAAGTTGGGTAAAGCAAAATCTGCTTGTGGTTAACCTCAAAGCGTCCATGACGTTCATGGATACCACCTTTGCGGAGGAGCATAATTGTTTTGCTTGTTTCTAAGGCATTGATAGCAACTGCCCATTCTTTGAGTGCATGATTCGTCATAATCAATTCTTCCGTAAGCATCTACTATTACTCTGATTTATTTTGACGCCAAGATCGATACACTATGTGGCTGTCTGCAACAAATGAATTAAAAAATAGATAAGGAATCATTATGGAAAAGCGAACGCTGGGTACATCGGATGTTAAAATTACGCCTATTCTCACGGGGACTTGGCAAGCTGGTAAAAAAATGTGGGTGGGAGTTGAGGACACTAACTCGATTAAAGCAATACGGGCAGCATTTGAAGCTGGTATCACAACAGTTGATACTGCTGAGGTTTATGGTGACGGACATTCAGAAAGAATTGTTGCTCAAGCTTTATCTGATGTTCGAGATCAAGTCGAGTATGCCACGAAAGTTTTTGCTAACCATCTCAAGTACAACCAGGTGATTGAGTCTTGTAATCATTCCTTGAAAAACCTCAGAACTGACTACATAGACTTATATCAAATTCATTGCCCCGCTGGTTCGTTCAATTCTGAAGTTGTTCCGATTGAGGAGACAATGAACGCTCTTAACCACCTGAAAAAGCAAGGGAAAATTCGGGCTATTGGTGTTTCCAATTTTTCCAAAACCCAGTTGGAAGAAGCATCTCAATACGGACGCATTGATAGCTTGCAGCCTCATTATTCTTTATTCTGGCGGTATGTCGAAAAAGATGCAATGCCTTATTGCATCGAACATAAGATTGCGATTATTGCTTATTCACCTCTAGCTCAAGGATTGTTAACAGGAAAATTTGAAGCTGGTCACAAATTTGACCAACAAGATAACCGCGCCAACAATAAGCTATTTCAGGGAGAAAATTTTGAACGCGCTCAACAAGCTTTGGAAAAATTGCGCCCAATTGCAGAACGTCACAACTGTACACTTGCCCAGTTAGCACTAGCATGGTTAATTGCTCAACCACAGAGTCATGCGATCGCCGGTGTGCGTTATCCCGAACAAGCAACCGCAAACGCCCAAGCCAGCTCTGTTCAACTTTCGACTGAAGATTTGAACCAAATAGATGTTATTGGGCGGATTGTGACCGACCATTTAGACTATACCAAACTTATGTGAAATTGGTAATTCCGATGTAGAGGGCGCGATACTTTGCGCCTCTGTCCTGTTATTGAGCAGTTCTATAGTAATCCTATTTGATTTGTGTGAAAGTGCCTGCGCGTAGCGCATAAATTGAGAGACACAGATCCCCGACTCCTTTAAAAGGAGTCGGGGATCTTGTTTTTCACGATCTAGTAATATCATGTCCTGCTAATTACTTACGATATGTCATTGCGAGTGGAACGTAAGCGCAAAGCGCACGAATCGAGCGAACGCGCAGCGTGTCCCCTTGGGACTCAGCAATCGCAAGTGTTTGAGATTGCTTCACTTCGCTATCGCGTAGTATGCGCCAAGGGCGCACGCTACGCGAACGCAATGACAACTGTTTATCAGGACATGGTATAACCCTCACAAGCAGATTTTTGGGTTGCTTATAGCCTTCGGCGAAGAAGCTAAACTCCAGTTGTTAAGTTCAGTAAACAACTGCAGGCAATTCCATAATCGGGTGGTAACTTAATAAATAGGACACCAAACAAGGCACAACCAAACTGAAAAGGGCAATTGACCCGGTGTCCTTCCGTCATCAGCCCAAGCAAATATCAGCATAAGTATGATGATGAGTGGCACAGCGCCTGTGTTGAAAGGCGAAGCCAAATCCCAAAGCGGAAAAACGTTTTTTATGCTGAGTTTGTTAGTGTTATTGTCCACCACTATTGTAAAACCTTTGTATTTCCTCACGATAAAAGCAATTTGATCACTACGAAATTTTTTAGATAAAACCTGGTCCCGCTGACCAGGTTTTCGCGTTAAAAGTTATTTCTTGAGTGACATAACAATGCCTAGTTGATTTTTGCACAATAAAATTAGAAATCAGTGAACGTGCTCAAGTCACAACTGGCAAGTCATATGGACGAAACAAAAATCCAAACTTATTTAAATACAATTGCAGATCTGTTAAGATGCGCCACTCATGCGGAAGCGATGGACATTGTAGCAGAAGATAAAGAATGGATAGATGAAGGGTTCCTAATAGCCTTGGAACAAGTTGCAGGAAATATGGCAAACCAAAGTCGCCAATTAACTGCAGATTGGTTGTTGAATCTTAGAAATGAGTTGGCTGCTTCTTTGGGAGTACAAGCAAGTTCTCACACCTGGCAAGCTTATGAAACTTTTTTAGTTGATGTATTGGAAGCAATTGAAAAAGATCGTGATCCCCAAGTAATGTACCCGTATTTAGCAGCAAATCAGGACAAGCTGAATGATACTTTGGCTTATGTGTTGCAAGTTTGGGCAACGAATATCTTGCCACAATTGAAGGAAATATTAGCACAATACACTGCGGGGTTTATTGTTGAGTTTAGTAAGCTGGTGCAGATGTTTGAGCAAGGTAACCCAGCAGGTCGTATGGAAATTGCGATTGTAGGTTACCAAGTAGCCGCCACAGTTTTTACACGCGATCGCTTTCCTTATGAATGGGGAACAACGCAAACTAATCTTGCGCTTGCTTTCTCTGACCGTGTGCGTGGGGAAAAATCTCATAATTTGGAACAAGTAATATACTATTACAACCAAGCATTGGAGGAATACACACGCGATCGCTTTCCTTATGACTGGGCAAAAACGCAACGTAATATTGGGCTAGCTTACTCAGAGCGAATCTGTGGCAACCCAGAAGAGAACTTGGAACTCGCGATATACTGTTATAACCAAGCATTGCAAGAAATCCGACGCGATCTCTGTGGCGAAACGTGGGCAAAGGTGCAAAATAGTCTCGGGCTTGCCTACTCAAAACGACTCCGTGGTCAACAAACCGATAACCAAGAACTAGCGATACACCATTACAACCAAGCATTGACAGTATACACACGCGATCGCTTTCCCGATCAATGGGCAAAGGTGCAAAATCATTTGGGAAATCTTTTGGGTGAGCGTATTTGCGGAAAAAAAGCCGAAAACCAGGAACAAGCGATACACCATTACAAGCAAGCATTAAAACAATTTACGTATGATGGCAATCCCAAAATGTGGGCAGCAATCCAAAATAATCTTGGGATTGCTTACTGGGAACGTATTCTTGGCGAAGAGGCAGAAAACTTGGAATTAGCGATACATTATTGCAATCAGGCATTGCAGGTATACAAGCGCGATCTGTTTCCCGAAATGTGGGCAAGAAGCCAAAAAAATCTCGGCAATGTCTGGTGTAATCGTATTCATGGTAACGCTGAAGAGAACATAGAACTAGGAATACAGTGTTACAACCAAGCATTAGAAATATACACACGCGATCGCTTTGCCTACGAATGGGCAATAACCCATAATAATTTGGGAAATACATTCTGTCGGCGGATTCGTGGGGAAAAAGCAGAGAATATAGAATGGGCGATACACTATCATCAGCAAGCATTGAGTGTATACACACGCGATCGCTTTCCCCATGAGTGGGCAAACACCCAAAGTTTTCTTGGCAATGCCTGGTGTGATCGGATTCATGGTAAACGAAAACAGAACTTAGAATTAGCGATATACCATTACAACCAAGCATTGCAAGAATACACACGCGATCGCTTTCCCTATGACTGGGCAAAAACCCAAAATCATCTCGGGAATATTTACAAACCTTTGCAACGTACTCCAGAAGCAATCAAAGCCTTCCAATTAGCCTTGGAGATTTATACCCCCAAAACTTTTCCTCTCGAAAGTCTTATGGCTGGACGTTACTTGGGTAATTTTGCCTTTACTATGGGATTATGGACTGAAACTATCCAAGGTTTTGCTGTTGCCATTGAAGCTTTAGAAACTAGCAGCAGTTGGGTAACTTCAAAAACACAAAAGTCTAAGGTTTTGTTAAACCCTCTTGATATGTATGAAAAAATAGTTCAAGCGCACATCAATCAGGGGCTGTTTGATCAAGCAATTCAATATGCCGAACGTTCCCACTCTCCGATGGTAGTACGCTTGATGGGGACTCAAGACTTCTACTGTAGTGCGGAAATTCCTGTAAAAGTTCAAGAGTTTTTGCAACAGTACGAACAAAAGCAACAGAAAATCGGCGTTGCACAAAGAAGGGATAAAGTACGAACCGCCAAGAAGCAAAAAGCGCCAATAAAGAAGTCTTCTAGTAAGCAAAGAAAATAAAATCATCCCAAAAATATGCAACGCCAAAAAGTGATTGGATTCAGGTCTTAGTATGATTTAAAATTTGCTTAGTTAATGCCATTGTATTCTCCACATCATTCACGACATAAACATTTTTTGGCCCAAGTTTTTGGAAGAAATTTTGACTTTCTTCATCTACACTCAACAAAATTACTTTCTTGTTGCCTTTCAAAGCTAGGCAAATCTCTGAAGCACTACCCACACCCATACCACAAGCAATGACCACATGAGAAGAGAGAACATTGATATTGTTGCGAGCATTTCCCATATCAGTAAAAATGGTAATATCAACTGCTTTAGAAATACCTTGGCTATCATAGCAAGGAAGAATACCAATAGTTAAACCATTAACAGATTTTGCTCCCCGACTTGCCGCATCCATAACGCCAACATTTCGACCACCAGTCAGCAAAACCCATCCCTGTGTTGCAATGAGTTTTCCAAGTTCATAGGCATTTTGTACATCAATTGCTGTAGCTTTTTCTCCTGGTCCCATCACTCCAATTATGATTTTTCTCATTGCAGTTTATTAAGAAGAACACAGCATACAGAATTTATACCATTTTAGATTTTAGATTGTGAAAGATTTACTGGTAACCGCTTTTAGTGTTCTATCTGTCGCAAACATTTTTTTGAATTGGTATTATAATAAACTCCCACTAATCATCCCAGCAAGGACAATAAAACCAATCCACACATTTTGTCGGAACATTTCAGCATAAGCAGAGTTCGGTAAATCTTTCTGGCTTAAGCGTGTGAGCTGCCAAATCCAACTTACACTAGCAATGGAAAGACTAATCCAAAAACTAGGACGCAGTTGCAGAACTAAACCTAGCCAACTCAGTAAAAAGACAGTGCTAGCAAAGAAAATGCCAATTGCAACAGGCGCGAAACTACCAAAAAACAAAGCGCTAGAATTGACACCAATTCGTCGATCGTCCTCCTTGTCACTCATGGCGTAAACTGTATCAAATCCTAATGTCCACGTCACAGTAGCGCCCCAAAGCAGCCAAGTTGGGAGTGAAAGGTTATGCGTCACTGCACTCCAGCTAATTAAAACCCCGAAACCCCAAGCGATAGAAAGAACCAGTTGCGGAACAGGGAACACGCGCTTTGCGCCGGGATAAAGCAAAATAACTGGAACTGCTGCCACACACAACCAAAATGAGAGTACGTTAAGATAAAAGGCAAGAACTGCAGCACATGCCATCGCCACTATGGCAACTATGATGCCAACTTTCACAGTCAGCGTACGGGAAGCAAGAGGGCGATCGCGAGTTCTTTCCACTTGTGGATCTATATCTCTATCCCACAAATCATTGACAACACATCCAGCAGCACTTGTGGCGAGAGTACCCAAGATGATCACTCCAACAAGTGGTAAGGGTGGTTTTCCAGCAGCTGCCAAAAACACAGCCCATAAAGCGGGAATCATTAAAATTAACCGTCCCTCTGGTTTGTGCCATCGTAATAGCCGGATAATAACAAGCCATATGGGTTCGGTGTGATCTTTTGGCGTAGTTAGCATAGGTAGTAAAAGATGACTAAAGATAGATTGGTTCACACATATTTACATCTATAGAATATCTTTATCTGATATTTATAAAGTCACAACCATAAATCACAACTTGGAATAGAACCAGGAAGTCATTTTGGTTATGGATCAGGGCTTCTACTTAAAAACAATTTTGTTGTACAAAATACATTGTCTCGTCGATACGTCGAGATTGCCAGCTTTTACCATCCTTAACAGAGAGAAACGATAGATGGTGAATTTAGTTTCAGCTAACTGGGAGAGTGTTCCGACTCAAACAGCAAAGCAACATCGAATTATTGCTGCGATTGACTTAGGAACCAATTCGCTACACATGGTAGTAGTGGAAATTGAACCTACACTGCCATCTTTTAACATTATCGGCAGAGAAAAAGAAACCGTCAGACTCGGCGATCGCGAGATGAAGACGGGGAATTTGAAACCACAAATCATGGAAAGGGCGATCGCCACCTTGGGACATTTCCAAGAGATCGCAAAAACTCTCAACGTCGATACAATAATTGCTGTGGCAACCAGCGCCGTACGAGAAGCCCCCAATGGTAGAGATTTTTTGCAAAAAGTTGAAGATGAAGTCGGTTTAAGCGTTAAGTTGATTTCTGGTCAAGAAGAAGCGCGGCGAATCTACTTGGGCGTACTATCGGGGATGGAATTTGACGACAAGCCCCATATTATTATAGATATCGGTGGCGGTTCCACAGAATTAATTTTGGCCGATAGTCACGAAGGGCGAACGTTCACCAGTACCAAAGTTGGTGCAGTCAGACTCACCAGTGAGTTAATTACCACTGACCCAATTCATGACACTGAGTTTGAGTACCTACAAGCATATGCACGGGGGATGTTAGAACGTGCTGTTGAAGAGATCCAAGCAAATCTTAAGGATGGAGAATCTCCCCGTTTAGTAGGTACTTCCGGCACAATTGAAACTCTAGTGATGATTCATGCACGGGAAAAGGTAGACTCTGTTCCTTCTACGCTCAATGGTTACGAAATGAGCTTAAAAGATTTGCAGGAATGGGTCAATCGCCTACGGAAAATGAGTAACTCAGAACGAGCTGCAATTCCCGGCATGCCAGAGAAACGATCTGAAGTTATACTCGCAGGCGCAGTGATTTTACAGGAAGCCATGCTCGTTTTGGGGCTAGAGTCACTCGTAGTATGCGAACGTTCCCTAAGAGAGGGTGTGATTGTAGACTGGATGCTTACTCACGGTTATATTGAAGACCGTCTACGTTACCAAGGTTCAGTAAGCCAGCGGAGTGTCCTGAGAATTGCGAATAAGTACGACGTCAATTTAGAGCACAGTGATAGAGTCGCAGTCTTTGCCTTAAGCATTTTTGACCAAACAAAAGGAACACTTCACGACTGGGGAGCAGATGAACGGCAACTCCTTTGGGCTGCAGCTATATTGCATAATTGCGGTCATTATATCGGTCATTCATCTCACCACAAGCACTCCTATTATCTCATTCGTAATGCTGAATTACTAGGCTATAATGAAACAGAGATAGAAATCATTGCTAATTTAGCACGTTATCATCGCAAATCTCCACCGAAGAAAAAGCACGAAAATTACCAGAATTTAGAAGGCAAAAATCATCGACAAATTGTCAGTCAATTGAGTGCTATTTTGAGATTGGCAGTTGCTTTGGATAGGCGGCAAATTGGAGCAATTACGCGAGTCGAGTGTGAATATCTAACTGAAAAACAAGAATTGATTCTCAAAATTTTTCCATCCCACGCTGATGATGACTGTGCTTTAGAACTATGGAGTTTGGATTATAAAAAGGATGTATTTGAAGCAGAGTTTGATGTCAAATTAGTAGCAAAGTTAGAGCTTAATATCGCTGCATTTAGTTAGATAAAGTGTTGGATAAATTAGGTGCGTTACACTAATGTAACGCACCTTCAAATAGGTTTAATGTACTACTCAAAAATTTTCGGTTTGTCCCTTGTGTCCTTAAGTTCTATTTACGAACTGCAAGAGCGTGGAAGTCAGCAATATTCTTACCACCGACAACATTATCAAATCTATATAAATGAGCGGGTTTAGCACTCTTACCTCCGTTTTCAACTTCCACGACACCTAGTCCTGGGAAAATACCCACACTGTTGAAAAATGCTGGGTCGTTTCCTGAGATGGGATTAGGTCCACGCTGTGTGAAAAAGGCAACTTGTCCGGAAGGTGATGGTTCTATTAAGTCTGGTGTAGGATCAGGACCCAAGGTATCACTGACTAGATCGACAATATTAACTGCGCGAGCTTTGTTTGAAGCCTCAACATTGGGATCAAATGGTTTAGCGTTGATATCGTGTATGGTGATGGAATTGGATCCACGATTTACTTGCCAAAGGTATTTAGCACCAATTAATGTCACACCATGAACATCATTACCGGATTGAGGAACTTTGAAGAAATCTGGACGCTTCGAGGGATTTTCTAGCAGAGATTTATTGTTATACAGATAGATAAAGTCCGCTATCTCGGGATCAGCATTGCCTGCGTTAGTTACGAAGTTGTCGCCAATCTGATAGGCAACCAATCCATTGAAAGTGGCTTCATCTTTACTGTAAATATGTGCGATTGTTAGTGTTTCCGCATTTACAATTGCCACGCCACCATCAGCAAAAGTGACATAAACAAACTTACCTGTATCATCAACGACAGCTACAACTGGTCGGGCAGTGGCACCAGTGGTAGGTACTCCTAAGGCTGTCTTTGTCTGTGGAGTATTGAAGTCTAATGTTTGAACATCACCAAAAATTTTACCTCCAGGGGCCTCATAATTTGTGCCAATCTTATGAATCCGCTGACCTGGAGTATCGGCAACATATACAAATTTGTTGTCTTTTGAGAGGTAAACAGCATGAGAGTTGGAGTTTGGTAATCCTGGTGGAAGAATTGAATCCACAACTTCACGCTTGTTGGCATCAATTGCATAGACATCAGCTGTAGTCGCATGTCCTACAATCGCGTGTGTACCGCCTTGATTGAAAGTAATCCAGTGGGGTTTTTGACCTGGTGCAAGATCGTTCTTCTTAGCACTGGCTGCCAAGTTAAATTGCTCAACCTTTGCATTACCTCTTAAAAAGTCTCGGTCGTTGCCTGAAAAAACAAAGAGATTTCCTCCCAAAGTAGTACCATCAAGGGAATCTGCTTGGTCAATAGCCCAAACCTCATAACCTGGATTTCTTGGTCGTGCTGCTGAAGCTACAGTGGACAATCCCTCATGCAGTGGGAGAGGAACTTGGGTGAATATAGTCCAAGCAATTCCAATGAAAAACAAGCACGGAATGAAGAATTTTTTCATTTTTAACCTTCTTTATTTGAGTACATGAAAGAGTCTCGTGTCACTCCTCATCACTGATTTGATATGGATATATAGGGTTGGGGAATAAGCGATCGCTTGCCTTTTGCTCTGACTTTTCACAGCAAGTCTTCAAAACACACTGTTTCGTGGTTTCCACAACTTAATTCTCAATAGTTGTGAATCAATGAAAACAACTAATGGAAAAACTGGGGCTTGGGAAACCTTCAAAATGACATGAATCCACATACCGTGAAAAGTCAGTTTGCTATGTTAAAAACCCTCAATTTTGGGAATGATGACAAAGATTTGACTAGAACAAAACAGCACTGCCAGGTCATTAATCATAATTCGTATAGAAAATCTCCTTGTGTGGTGAACAAAAGAACGTTGGCTAAACTTGAACACAATCAGTTCTTTTAATTTGTAAAAAAATACATAATAGTATGCATCCAACAACTTATAGTCAATATTTTCTTTTGATAACATCACGCATCTTTTTATATAGAAAATAACTTTAAACTATGAATACAAAAGTTACCTCACTGAGAAATGAGGGTAGAGCTTTGTATGAAAAGCGCAATAGCACTAAGCGCTAATACAGAATTGGTCAACACCCTTGCAAAACGAAGATGCAAGCTGGATCTTCTAAAAAAAACCCTTATAACCTATAAAAGTTGTTATTACGACACACTGTCAAACTTTACTATAAATACGGCAAAAATATCAAGTTTTAGTAGTATATTTACAGAAAATTTACAGAGGACTGATCATGTCAAGTTAGACACCATATCCAAAAAATATCCAAAAAAGATTGACAAGTGAATACCCCTTTGAGCGTCCCTCATCACTAAGTATTTATGCCTTCACAAATCGAAATAATTCGGTAAAATTAGTTAAAGCGATATTTCGCATTTGTAAAACAAAGGCATCAGCAATCCCATGGAACTGAAAAGCAATGCATCTCAACTACCCATCCCACGACTACTGTTGTTGATAGCCCCCTTTTTTTTCTGGGGTACAGCAATGGTGGCGATGAAAGGAGTAATACCCCACACGACACCATTATTTATGGCGGGAGTGCGTTTGATACCGGCTGGCGTACTTATTTTGATAGTAGCAGCATGGATGGGTAGACCTCAGCCCAAAGGCTGGGATGCATGGCTGTGGATTGCTTTATTTGCCTTGGTGGATGGAACACTGTTTCAAGGGTTTTTGGCGGAGGGCTTACTCAGAACAAATGCTGGGTTAGGATCTGTGATGATTGACTCTCAACCCTTGGCTGTGGCATTGCTGTGTTTGTGGTTATTCCAAGAACATATTGGTTTTTGGGGATGGTTAGGACTAGGGATAGGAGTCACAGGTATTAGTTTAATTGGCTTACCGGATGAGTGGATTCTCCATTTTTTCAACTCAGACCCGATTGTAGAGATATTCTCTACAGCATCAATACAACAACTGTTTGCCAGTGGCGAGTGGTTGATGCTTCTAGCAGCGCTGAGTATGGCAGTAGGAACAGTGTTGATCAGGTTCGTCAGTCGCCATGCTGATCCTGTGATGGCTACAGGATGGCACATGATTATAGGTGGCTTGCCATTGTGGGGAATTTCATCAGCTGTAGAATCTGGACAGTTGCAGAACATTGTTCCGTCTGACTGGTTTGGGCTGGGTTACGCTACAGTATTTGGTAGTGCGATCGCCTACGGATTGTTTTTCTACTTTGCCTCTAGCGGTAATCTCACCAGTCTCAGTTCCCTCACCTTTCTCACACCCGTATTCGCATTGTTATTTGGCAATTTGTTACTTCAAGAAGTTCTCAGTCCGTTGCAGTGGGTAGGAGTCAGCCTGACTTTGGTTAGCATCTATCTCATCAACCAGCGCGAAACTCTGCCAGGGGTAAGCAAGAAGGTTGCTACAAGTGAAAAAACTATCACACAGCAACAACAAGTTTTAGAAGCGTCTGCAAAGACGATAAACAAAGTTACCTTGCCTGTGAGAAAATCTGAATCAGAGATGTTGCCTTAAATAAGGTAGTCAAAAAATATCTCAAAAATAAATAACTGACTCAAGTACAACAACTACCACTCATGTGCTTGAATAAGAGTATTAGCCAGAGTGTATTTAATATACCAAAAGCCAAGAAGACATTTGATATTTATGTAGCTTATAGTTATTGTGGTATCAATGGCTTCCAATGCACGTTCTGGCTGAGACTTGCTATATGAGGCGACGCTATTCTTCTATTGTTTTTATTGCTTGCCTTGCTTGCTTAGGATTTGACCAACGTTCAGCAAGTGCAGTTAAACCTGAAATTGTTTTTAGAAATTTAGAACTTGCTCAAGTCAGTTCCAAAGATGCTGTCAAGCAGTCCATTCTTGGACTTGGTAGCACAGGTGCACAAGTGAAGTCAGTGCAAACCTTACTTAAGAAGTTAGGATACTATGATGGCGAGATAGATGGACGGTATGGCATAAGTACAAGCCGTGCTGTGACGAAATTTCAACAAGTAAAAGGTTTAAGTGTAGACGGTATTTTTGGTGATACAACTAGGCAGAGTCTTCAGACAACAATAAACAAGAAATTACCGCCTTCTACCATTGCAATTAGTTCTACGATTCAACCCAAGACCAAGAAAGACCCAGGAACAGACATACTTTGGTGGTCTCTCGTGGGTACTGGTGTTTTGGGAAGTATTGGGGCAGTACTTTATATAGTAAGAAAGATTGACAAGGGTACAAAAGTTGTAACATACCCAGAAAATTATAGTCAGCTAAACACCAGTTTAGTTCCGCAAACTATACAAAAGTTCGATGTAAAGAACGACGATGAGTTTCATAACACTAGTGTCATCAGTACGCAAGAAACAGAAACAACGATACCACCGTCTACTGAATTTTTACCAATGGAAACAACTTCTCGCCTTGCCAAAGTTGACATCATTGACCAGTTGATTTTAGATTTACGTAGCCCTGATCCAACACAGCGACGTAAAGCTATCTGGGATTTAGGTCAAAAAGGAGACTCACGAGCAATTCAGCCTTTAGTAGACTTGATGGTGGATGCAGATTCCCAGCAACGCAGCTTGATTTTAGCTGCTTTGGCAGAAATTAACACCCGCACACTTAAGCCAATGAACCGTGCTTTGGCAATTTCATTGCAAGATGAAAGTCCACAAGTGCGACAAAATGCCATCCGGGATTTAACTCGCGTATATGACATGATGGCTCAAATGAGTCAAATCTTATCTCATGCTGTGCGAGATCCGGATGCAGACGTGCGATCAACAGCAAAGTATGCTCTTTCACAAATGAATCGTATCCGTGCTTTGCCTGGTGATGCAAGTGAGGAGGACAAAGATACAGAGGGAGAGGAAGAAGAGGACGAGGAAAATTTTTAGCAGTTATCAGTTACCAGTTATCACTGTTCACTGTTTACTGTTCACTGACTTAAGCGTCTGGTAATTCTCCAAAGCGTTGGCGATAGCGCTCAAGTAACTCTGTCATCTCTGCTGCTTGCTGTTGCGCTTGTTCTGCAACTTCTTGTGGTGTCTTATACCTAACGCCTTGTGCATCATACCAATAAAGCACTTCCAGTTCTACTTCTCCATCAAGGTAGCTTCCCCTACCAATCCCCAAACCCATTTCTGGTATCCAAAAAGGTTCTCCAATTTGTAACTTATATTCTCCGTTGATTAAACGATAAACTTCTAATGGCTGATGTTGGTCTCGTCGCCAATATTCAGGATTGTAAATGACATAATATAGAATACCCAAGCGAGCATAGACCGACATTTTCTTATCATATTCGCCCCCATAGGTAAGAGAAACAATTTCTAAAGCAAAAATTGGGACAACATCGTTTTATTCCCAAAAAACATAGCTTTTACGTAAAACATTTCCTTGAAATCGCTCTACTCCTAAACTTAAGAAACCATCTGGCACAACAGGTACAAGATGACTGACTCCTGTGGTGTGATAAATTGCCATATCAACCCCAAAAAACCAATCTAAGCGATTTGCCCAGATAAACTTCAGCAGGAATAACAATAAATTCGGGACAAAATTTTGATTTTCGTTATCCACAGGAGTGTCGTCTGAACAAGGAAGTTCAGCGCTGGTTGGCAGTTTAAATATCGGGTTTAGCATGTAGTCTTTCCCCTAAATAGGTACTTTTATGATTTAGATGTCTTCTTTCTAAACAAATCTTTAATCCATTTCCACTTAGCTACGATAAAAACGGACGCTCCTGTCAAAACAGCTGCGATCGCACTCCAGTTCTCTATAATCCATTTCCAATTTTGTCCTAACCAACTGCTTGGGTTAACTGCAACCGTGACGTCACGACTAAAAGTCTCCAAACACGCTGGTACTTCTGGTTGATTTTTAATACTAATGTAAGCACATATTTCCAGAAAAAGCTTTTGACTACCTGCCTCACTGGGAGTTACATTCCACAGCCACTTAACCACACGTCCTTGCGCTAAAACCTGCTTTTTCTGGCTTAGAGGTTTGATTTCAAAGCTAGCTCCTGTAAGTTCTGCTCCTAAAAAGGAAGTTACATCAATCGGCTGAGTTTTAGCATCTTTACTGAGTCCTGCTTTTAGATCACGCTGCAAGTTATCAGTAACACGTACTTCGATCACTTCATTCTCAGCAACTTTCATCTGTGTAGCAATATCAAAGGCGATTTGTCCAGGTCTGAGAGTTTCTTTCAGGGTAGCAGAGTAAGCATCCTGAGCAATTTTATAATTTGGACTGACGCTCTGGGTAGTGGGAGTCGCACCAGTCTCACTAGATTCTGCTGGAGTAGTAGCACTATTACCACCAGGTCCTCCCGCAGGAGATTCATCGCCACGGCCGTCACAGCCAACAAGCAATGCCAGAATGATAACTAAGATAGAGGTATAGATGAAAAAGTGCTGTCCCCTAGAACGATATCTCATAGTTGCTTACAATATTATTGATGAATATTTTGACTATAAAAATTAGAATTAGGCACATAATTCTATTATCCAATTAACCGCATTTTAGACCTTATATCTCAATACGGTTCAGTTAGAGCCAAAATCCCTAAATTGCGTAGGTTGGGGAGCCACTGCCCTATGGCTAACGCCACGCCTTACGGTGAGTCCAGCGCTGCGGGAGGGTCTCCC
>NZ_CAWPKW010000034.1:0-17191 GCF_963888615.1 Brasilonema octagenarum UFV-OR1
AGGGAAACCCTCCTGCAGTACTGGCTCCGCAAGGCACTTCTCTGTGCAGCACTGGACTCACTGTTCACTGATTTCATATCCTTAATCGTTACCTAAATACGCTTCAATAACAGCTTGGTTACTTCTAACAACAGATGGTTCCCCCAAAGCAATCAACTGACCAAAATCTAAGACAGCAATACGGTCACACAAACCCATAACCAAGGGGACATGATGCTCAATGAGAATTATCGTCAAGTGGAATTTGTCCCGTAGATTACGGATAAATTTACTTAGTTGTTGCTTTTCATTAGGGTTCATGCCTGCTGCTGGTTCGTCTAACAGTAAAATTTGCGGTTCTAAGGCAAGGGCACGGGCAATTTCTAGTCGTCTTTGGTCGCCATAGGAAAAATTTTTAGCTTTTTCGTCAAGACGCTCACCTAAACCAACAAGCTCTAGTAATTCTAAAGCTTTTTGCTTACTTTTTTGTTCTTCCCTAGGAGCCGGTGGCAATCCGAAAATACCTTTAAACGTATTAGTTTTGATACGGCAATCACGCGCAATTCTCACATTTTCTAATGCTGATAGTTCAGCAAATAAGCGAATATTTTGGAATGTTCGTCCAATACCTAAACTTGCAATTTGGTGAGGATGTAATTGAGAAAAATCGGCACCATGATAAAGTAATTGTCCACTAGAAGGTGTGATAAAGCCTGTCATCAAATTAAACAAAGTTGTCTTACCAGCCCCGTTGGGACCAATGAGTCCAAATATTTCAAACTGAGTTATTGTGAAAGAGACGTCATTAACCGCTACTAATCCCCCAAAACGGCGAGTGAGATTTTTCACCTCTAATATTGGTAATCCCAACTGACTTGTAGTGAAACTTTCTTGATTCATTGTATTTATTTAAATAGATTTATTTAAAAATACTATTACTGCGCTTTCTCCATTTTTTCAAGAAATCTGGAGTGACAAGACCTTGGGGGAAAAATATTGTACCAATCACTATAAGTAATCCAAAGAGAATTAATCTACCATCTCGTAGAAATTGCGCAAACCAAGAAGGTAAACCGCTTGTATCTGCTATTGATCTCAATACTTCTGGCAAAGCTGTAAATACCATACCTCCAACAACTGGACCTAAGAAAGTTCTGGAACCACCAATTAACACAAAAGTTAAGTAGATAATACTAGCATCAAAGGTTCCTTGACGTGCATTCCAGGTGTTGAGAAAATGGGCGCTAACTGCACCAACCATTCCAGCCAGAATACATCCTGAGGTGAATGCCAAAACTTTATAGTAAGTTGCATTAACTCCCATCGCACCAGCAGCCAATTCATCTTCACGGATAGCGATAAATGCTCTTCCGACTCGGATGCGTTCTAAACGGTAAATGAATGCAATGCTAATGAACAGCAATGGTAGGACAATCCATAAATATTCAATTGGTGTTTCAAAAGGTTGAGGGATACCAAAAATGCCGACAGCACCACCTGTAATATCCAAATTTAGAGATATGACTCGCAGAACTTCTACAAAAGCAATGGTGGCGATCGCCAAATAAATCCCCCGCAACCGCAACGCCGGAATTCCCACCGCCACCCCCACTAAACCAGAAATAACTGCAGCAATCAACATCTCCACTAAGAGTAGTGGAATGGGGAATGAGTTACTCTTGGAAGCAAAAACAGTTGTAGAGAGAATCGCAGCAGTGTAACCACCCAAAGCATAAAAACCAGGGCTTGCCATAGATAACTGTCCTGCCATAAGTGGCAAGTATAACGATAGCCCCAACAACGCCCCTAGTACCATAGAGACGATAAGAGAACCGTAAGTAGCGAAAAATTCAGCCATTTTTAAAAGTTTTGACCAAAAGTTTTGACCAAGAGTTTTGACTAACCTTTAGTAAGGTGTTCCATCTTTGTGGATAAATCCGCTGAACTTCCCATCAGGACTCGCTTGTGTCATCAAATCATGATCAGGATAAGTCGCTTCGTCATAGAGAGTGCGGTCGCCTACCTCCAGATAAACTGCAACCACCGATGAGCGATTAACTAAATGATGTCCATTTGCCTCATTGGCTGGAAATCCTGCCGCCATTCCCGGTTTGAGAATTTCGGCACCTGCATCTGTGATTAAAGTCAACTCACCTTCCAAGACATATATGAATTCATCTTGATGTGAATGCCAATGTCGCAAAGCAGAACAGCTTCCAGGTTCTAATTTCACCAAATTCACCCCAAAGTTTTTTAGTCCTGCAAAATTGCCTAACCGTTGTCGAATTCGTCCTGCAACCATTGGCTTGAACTCATCGGGGTAATTCGAGCGTTTTTCAGTAGGGACTTTTTCTGGGTCGATAATCATGAGAATGACCAAAGACTAAACTTTCTGGACAAACCGACGCCCAAGTAAACCTTGAGGTCGAACTAACAACATAATAAACAGGATGCCAAAAGCAACAGCATCTTTGTAGCCTGAAAATTCACCTGGGACAAACGCCTCAACCAATCCAATAACCAAACCTCCCAGTACCGCACCGGGAATACTGCCCAAACCACCTAATACAATGATCGATAAACCCCTCAACCCAAAACTAAGACCAAAATATGGTCCAGCAATGCTAACACTAGAAGCAACTAAAGTTCCCGCTACTCCTGCTAGAAAACTGCTGATAAAAAATGTCAGCACAATATAGCGATCGCTATTGATTCCTAACAAACTTGCTGTTGTTGGATCTTCTGCGATCGCCTGCATGGCTTTACCATGCTTTGTATAATTAATAAAGCAAGTCAGCATTGCGACAACCACGACTGATATCGCAAAAATCACTATTTGAACAGTGCGAATCGGAATGGGATTTCCAGAAGTTCCAAAGTTAATAGATGGTGGCAAATTACCGTAAGTATTGGCTGGAAATGTGTAACTTTCGGCTCCTACTAGATACTGGATTAAGTTAACAATAACGACTCCCACGCCCAAACTAGAGACAACGGTTAGCAAGGAGTCAGAATTTCGTTTTCGCAAAGGTAGAAAGGCAATACGTTCAATTATCACCCCAACTAACCCCGCTATGCTACTTCCCAAAATCAAGGCAACAGCAAATGGTAATTCTATAGGTAGCGATGCATTAGCTAGCACACCATTAAATCCAAAGGCACCGCCCATGAGTGTATATGTAAAATATGCACCAAGAGTAAAAACCGCACCATGAGCCAAATTAATGATGCCCAAAATAGAATAAACAAGGGTATATCCTAGGGCAAATATAGCGTAAATACTGCCAATAGATAACCCATTCAAACATTGTTGCGTAAATATAGATATATTCATATTGCAACTATTTTAAAATGGAAAAAGTAGCTTTTTTAGTATCTTTATCTACCTTAATTTGGGCAACATAAAATTCTTTTTGAATGATATCGCCTACAGGTGTAAAAGCAATCTCACCTAGAGGAGTCTCATACTTTCCTCCTAAAAGCTGCTTGTTCAATTCTGTACGTAATTTAGTAATAGACATTGTACTAATTTTCGACTTTTTATCTAAAGCTTTTAAAGCTTCTACATACACTTGCACAGCAGTAAAAGCTTGACCACTAAACTGAGGCGGTTCTTCCTTAAATTGCTTTACATATGCAGCGCGGAATTGCTTATTGACTTCTGCTGGTTGCTGTGGACTGTAGGCTTGTGCAATAATCACTCCATCGCACGCTTGCTGACAAACTGCGAAAACTTTTGCTGTGTTTAAACCATTTCCCGCAACAATTAAGCCTTTGTAACCAAGTTCTCGCAGTTGTCGCACTAAGTTTCCGCCATCAGCAGCTAAGCCAGAAATGACTATCAAATCTGGTTTTAAATTCAGAGCATTCGTGGCTTGAGACTGAAAGTCAGTGTCACTTGTTTGGAACTTTTGCACTGTGACTATTTCTAGTCCCTGATCCTTAATTGTCTTCTGAAAAATTTCTGTTTCTGACTTACTAAAGACATCATTTTGAGCAAAAAAAACTGCAACTTTTTTCAGCTGAGGATTTTGCTTGAGTGCAGCTTTTATTGAAAGAGGTGCAACGGTAGAAACGGGTGCAGAAACACGCGCGATGTAATCTCCGATTTCTGGAACTCCTTTAGCGGTATTGGATGCACCAATAACAGGAACTTTTGCTCTTTCAGCAATGGGATCAGCGCTAAAAGCTTGCTGTGATAAAGTAGGACCAACAATACCAACAACTTTATCTTTATTAATTAAAGTTTGAAAAGCGTTAATTGCTCCTGCTTCATCACCACCCGCGTCTTGAAGCACTAATTTAATCGGAGTGCCATTCACACCACCCTTATCATTAAAATACTTTTCAGCAATCTTTGCCCCGGCGACTCCTTCTTGACCGAGTAACGCCACGTTGCTGGTTTGTGCGAAAGCAATACCCACGGGAATAGAACCAGATGTAGTTGTTGCGGCGGCGTCAGTTGAGGAATTTGGGGTGGAATTCGTTCCAGTATTTGGACTACTAGTGCCACCGCCGCAGGCTGTCAACAGGATAGCACAAGTAGCAAATATTGCAGTTGTAATCGTCGTAGGTTGTTTCATGGTCAAGGAATGCTAAATTTAGTATTAGTCTTGACAAAAAGTAGACTGTTTATAGTTCAAGACTGTTTCTGTAGAATCACCATACTCATTAAAAGTATTTTGGCAAGAATCGTATTAAATCATTTTTATCTCCGGACTGCAAAGTTAAATCTTCCAAATCGTTTTCACAAAACTTCTTGGTTAACAACAATTTACAGATACTATGCCATTTTTAGGCTTTCATCTCAAGTTAAGAAAAATGGGCAAAAGTTTAAATTATGCAATGGTCTAGTTTTCTAAAAAACTAGACCTGTTATATATAGCACAATACGGTTCAGTTAAGGCTAGGCTGTACTGAGGATGCAGAAAACAGGAGCATCAATTCGTTGTCCAGTACCTCTGTGTTTTGGTTTTTTGGAACGAAATTTTGATACAGGTTTTTTCACAACCCTGGGATTACATCGATTGCGTACTCAATGACTCGTAGCGGTATTGGCAGATGGTTCTTCCACTAAAAATTTTTGGACTTAAATGGCCCGATAACATCATTCCAATTTTTCAGCCTGCCAACAGTCAGTCGCTTAACCCTATTGAACGCTTATGGGAACACATTAAGTACGAACTGTCCTGGGAACATTGCACAAATTTAGATGAGTTGCGGCGGAAGCTAAAACATGTTCACAGATTCCATTTCTCCGGAAGCGATTGCCGTAGGCAATCGCTTTATACAATTTAAAAGCGTAACAGCTTAGATCAATTATTGTCGGCATGTTCAAACTTATAAATGTAGAAGAGGCGACTGAACTTTTTGAGCAAGTATCCTACAGTTGCAAATAGGATTGTGCCGCCAAGCGCCAACCAGAATCCTGTAGGGGGAACAACAGTAAAAAGGGATGTAGCCGTTTGCCCACCACTCGTTAGCGCAACCCTTATCGCTACAGCCCGTGCATCCACAATTACACCTATACATAAGCACACAACAGCTGCTATATAAGCCAGCATAGTGAGACGATTAATGTTTTTCAGGGCATTCTGGCAATAGCTGCAATTTTGAGTATGAGTTGTCCACACATCAAAGAGTTTTTCCTTGTCTAACTTTTCTAGAGGGAGATGAGGATTACATCCTGAGTCCCAAGGGATACCACCACCGGCTCTGTTGGATAGCCAGTGACGAAATGCGATCGTCATCTTGTCTTGGGGATTGGGTGTATAAACTGTCTCTAGCCATTTGCCTTTTCCCCGTTGAGCTATAATTTTGTGCTGGTAATGAAGGAAGACCGAATCTTGGTGGAGAAACACGGACGCCAATACATGACCTAACCAAGTTGGCATTGGTAGCCCAAAGAATCCTAAACCTTTCGGCAACTTGCCAGCCTCATTCTTCACTAACACTTGGCATCCGATATGACGACACCATCCAGGACGGGTGGGGGTAGCATATAAAGCGAGGATGAGCTGCCCGCCATCTTTAAAAGTTGAGACAATTTTCATCTGAGAGGGTGGTTGAAAGTCATGAACCGCTTGCTTGAGATTTGGAGCAACTGGTGTTATTTCAAAGGAGAATCCTTCCTGGGTAGACATCTGCCGAACTCGAATCATGTCGTAGTACTTGGCATCCTTATATCGGTTTCCGACAATTCCGTGGTGGGAAACAGGTACATGGGCTGGATCTGCCACATTCTCCATGAAAAAGTCCCATCCATAAGGAAGATCACGTATGTTCCAAAAAAGGTGTACTACCCTGTCCGCATCACTCTCAAGTTCTGGAACAAGTCGCGGTGTCCTCAATTGACTTTCGCTCTGTGCCTGGGGACCAGACTCTGACCACACCCACAATAAACCTTGGCACTCTTGCGTCGGAAAGGCAACAGCACATGACTTGGGGTTTGAGCAGTGCTTTGCCTCTGTCTGCTTGTCTAGTGACTGAGGAATGCTAACGCAGTTCCCTTCAGAATCAAAGCGCCAAGCGTGGTAAGCACATAAAAGTGTGCCATCAGCCTCAACACGACCTTCAGAAAGAGGAGCGAGTCTATGTGGACAAAAATCTTCAAAGCAACGCCATTTACCGGAGCCATCCCGCCATAAGACAATATCTTTTCCCAGTAACTGCATTGCGTGGGGGCGAGATGGGTCTAGGAATTCTACCACAGCTACTGGATACCACTGCTTTGTCCATTGGAATGTGAGTTCCTCTCCTTGTTTCAATTCTGCGATTGGCTTTGCCCCTGCGGTGCTGTTTGAGACGCTTCCCGAACACGCTATTGCGTCACGCATATTCCCTTGCAGAGTAATCTCAGTAGCCATAGTAGGTACTCTTTTGCTCTTGATGATATTTTTAATAAATTTTAACAAAATCGCCGTAATATGATGTCCGGCAAATTAACCATAATTAAGCTGCTAAGTAGGTAGGCGTGAATAAAGGTAACTATGTAAAAATATGTAAAGGAAAATTGTAATGCAGGCGATTGCGCAAAGCGCAGACGCCCTTGGCGTATCGCTAATGGGATGCCGACTGAGAATATTTTTAAATAGAGAGAAAAAACTTACAGTTTTATAAATAAAGTGGGCATTGTTACCCTATACCCTACACTCAATGAAATGACTCTAACAATAAACAAAGAAAACTTGGGATATAATTAAAAGCTATTTGTATTACTGTGAACAACTTAAAATTGCCTTCTTTGCCGGATATGGCAAATATTTGGCAGGAAACTCTCCAATGGACTCCTACTGTCCAACAGCAAGTGCAATTCCAACAACTTTACGAATTCATATTACAGGGTAACAACCAATTCAACCTCACTCGCATTACCGACCCCCAAGAGTTTTGGGAAAAGCATCTTTGGGATTCTCTGCGAGGAATAGCGCCCATTCTCAGAGATGGAGGAGTTGGCGCAGCTGAGGGAGAAAACACCTCCCTATCTTCCCCCACTTCCTCTACTCCCCTATCTGTTATTGACATCGGTACGGGTGCGGGTTTTCCGGGATTTCCAGTTGCTATCGCAGTAGCTAATAGTACTGTGACTTTGCTTGATTCTACCCGAAAAAAGATTGCTTTTCTTGAAGAAACAAGGGCTGCGCTTGATTTTACTAATGTTAAAACTTTTACTGGCAGAGCAGAAGAAGTCGGTCAACAACCCCAGCACCGACAAAATTACGATGTCGCCCTCGTTCGCGCTGTAGGCACTGCTTCTGTGTGCGCTGAATATGCCCTACCATTACTTAAGCAGGGTGGTTTAGCTGTGATCTATCGTGGAAATTGGACAGAAGAAGAAACGAAAGTTCTAGAAAATGCTGTTGACCAATTGGGAGGTGTTATTGAATTAGTTGACAAATTTACAACTCCCTTAAGTGAAAGCATTCGTCACTGTCTTTACTTACGGAAGGTACGAACGACACCAGTTCACTTTCCCCGTCCTGTTGGTGTTCCTACTCAAAAGCCACTATAGGAGGAGATGGGGCTTTTGAGTAGAGTGAGCAAAAATTCTCCTCTGTTCCTATTGTCTCCTCACGCGGCTTTACCCTCTACTAACCGTTTATTGATCTCATCCCAGTTCAGGACGTTCCACCAAGCATTCAAGTAATCAGCGCGGCGATTCTGGTACTTGAGGTAATATGCGTGTTCCCACACGTCATTACCCATAATTGGATAGCTACCATCACTTAAAGGACTGTTCTGATTGGGTGTGGTTGTGACTGCAAGCTTTCCATCTTTGGTGCGGACTAGCCAAACCCATCCACTTCCAAAACGAGCTGCACCATCTTCGTTAAACTTATTTTTGAAGGCTGCAAAATTGCCGAAGTTTTGTTTGATGGCGTCTGCAATCGGTCCTCTAGGTTCTCCACCACCATTCGGCTTCATGATTCTCCAAAACATTGAGTGGTTCACATGACCACCACCATTATTGCGTACCGTTTTACGAATATCTTCTGGGACGCTGTTAAGGTTAAGCAGCATCTGTTCAACAGTTCTATTCTTGAGTTCTGGATGTTTGTCTAGTGCTGCGTTTAAGTTTTTTACGTAAGTTGCATGGTGTTTATCATGGTGAAACCGCATTGTGGCGGCGTCTATGTGTGGTTCTAGCGCCTCGTAAGCATAGGGTAACGGTGGTAATTGGATAGCCCCTGTCTTGCTTGGACTTGGATTGTTTGTATTTGGACTTATTTTGTTTTGGCTTTGCAGATTCTGGGCTGAAGCACAAGAATCTAAAGCAAATGCACCAGCACTAGCCCCGAGTAAAACTAAGAAATGACGACGAGCAATAGCCATAATAGTGACTGTGGTAGAAAAGTGTTATCTTCAGTTGTTGTTTATTGAAAATTTAGACTAAAAACTATATCGATTTTCAATTCTAACCATAAGTAGACCCAAACACGTGTCAATTCTTAATACTTGTTTTTTAAGTATTAAAAAATGCATAAAATATTATAAATACTTATATTTGTGTCCAAAAGTACTTTTGTTCTGTTTAACTTTGCGATAACCGCTGCACTGCTTCACCTGCCAACATCTGATGCGCTTGTGCGAGAAGGCGAGGAATTTTGTCAGCATGAGGACTGCGACTGAGACATTGCTGCAAGTTGAGTGTATGTACCTGGTCTGCTTTGTTACCAGGAAACCAATGACTCCCATTACCAAGCAGGTTGTAACGCATTTGGGCATACTCCAGTAAGTCGTAGGCGATCGCCAAATTTCTTAACCATAAAATCACTGGAATATTCACCTGTAATGGTGTTTCTTCAAAAGTGGGTAAATTGACGTGCCAAGTTTTCACCCAGTCTTCACCCAAGGTAGCAATAGCTTCTTCCTCTAGGCGTGCCAAAATTGGTGACAAAATTTCAGATGCATTCTTCAGCAAATCTAAAGTTTTCAGATGTTCATCAAAATCTTCTGGTTTTGCAGCCCCCAGACTCAAAGTATGTACCTGAGGGTGACTCAGACAAAACAAATCATTAAAAACCATCGGACTCAAAGGAGTGCAAAGATTGATTAATTTTTGTGGTGGTTTATACAGCATTCCTCCTTTATCAGATGGACTAATAATAAATACACCCATATCTTGACTGTTTGCTGCTTCAATAGCAGCCCAATTCACTTGATTGATATAATACCAATGCAAATTGACATAATCAAATTGATTAGTCTGAATGGTTTGAATAATAGTATCTGTTGAACCATGTGTGGAAAAGCCGATAAACCTGACTTTCCCTTGTGCTTGAAGTTTTTTTGCTACATCCAAACAGCCACCAGGACGAATGCTATTGTTTAATGACTCAGGATGATTGATGCCATGTATTCCTAGCAAGTCAACATAATCTAACCGAAGATTTCGTAGTGAGTTTTCAAAGTTACGCTGAAATTCTTTCGGATCTACCGCAGGATTAACTTTGGTTTGAACAATTAACTGCTCACGGGGAAACGTTGGTAAAATTTTCCCTAACTGCATTTCCGAACTACCATAACCACGGGCAGTTTCAATGTGATTAATTCCTAATTCCACTCCCCGTCGAATCGTTGCTTCTAGATTTTTCTGGTTATCACGGGGTATTTGCGACTGCGGGACATCCTCCCATTTATACTGGTATCTCATACCACCGCAGGAAAAAACAGGCATTTTTAATTCTGTGCGTCCAAATCGTCTATATAACATCAGTGGATTCATGAGCGAAATCAAAAAACAATTTACATACCGAAGATCTGAACGCGATATTCAGGTTTAAACCTACTTTAACCTAAGCCCACGGTTTGGGTTGCAACGGTTATGCTGGTTAAAGTGGCGGCTAACACAACACTTGTTTGAGTGTTAGGTTTCTTCCAAGCGGAATTTTCCACGAGTGTAAAGCGTTGTACTCTCCCTAAAATGTGAGGATATAACACCATCAGAAGATCAGCGCACAAAAGAGGTTAAAAGAAGGTATTGAAGTGAATATACTTTTGGTTATCGCCATTGGTTTCTTACCGTCCCTATTATCTCTGTGGTTGATGCGTAAAAGCCAGGCTAGAACACGTTCACGGTTTAGACGAGCCGCTTCTACAATTTATCCTGTAGGGCGAGTGCAACAAAATAGGATCAGCGATGATAACTATTGCACAGAACGCAGTACCCTCAGAGGCGATCGCTATTATCTTGAAGGAGTCGGTTACCTTGTTGGGGATATCAGCTGCCGATTTAATGCTCGTTCTGGTTACCTGCGCTGTGCTGTCAACCCGAGTGGACCATGTGAAGGTTGTCGCTTATATCAAGCAAAAGAAACCGTTTCTGTAGAAAAAAGTTCATCTGACTACTAGCTTGATGTAGTAAGTGGTGAAGTACCAAAGACGGGTTTTCCCCGCCTTGATAGACTTCACCCTTGCATCAGTGCATTCAACAACTTATCAACACCAAATCGTATTGGATCTGTACAGGGTATTCCAGTTTCTGTTTCAGTTTGAGCGACAGCATCCAATGCTTGTGATTCATCTAAATTCTTCGTATTCAAAGATATACCAACAACAGGTACAGGTGCAAATGCACCACCTGCACGGGCAACAGTTTCATAAAGTTTTACGACTTCTGATAAAGGCGGAATCGGTACACCATTAATCACCTCAGTTTGTCCGGCACGATGAACGAGTATCATCTGTGTTGGTTGCGATCCTCTCATTAAGGGTAGCGTTGCAGTCGAACCAGGGTGCAGTAGAGAACCTTGTCCTTCAATATGCAAAATGTCGTAGTTTTTACCATACCGCATAACTACCTGTTCCACAGCACCAGCGGCAAAGTCTACCCTGACTGCATCCAATGGCACACCATCCCCTTCTAACATCAAACCAGTTTGACCTGTGGCAATAAATTTAGAACGCAAACCCCGCCGGCGTGATGCCCAATGTAACTCCAGACTAGTTGACATTTTGCCGACTGACATATCAGTACCCACAGTCAAGACTCGCTGACATGAGAGATTACGTGCCAAACCGCTAGCAACATCTAAGTTAGATGGTTCTTTACGTACATCCCAAATAACTTGCCCTGGTTTGAGCAATGCTTTTAAGTCTGGCATACTTGCCAATGGCGTGTGCAAACCGTTGACTATTGACATACCCGCTGATAAAGCGTTCTTAAGTTCATGCCAATAATCATCTGGCAAAACACCTCCTTTAGGGGCAATACCAATAACCAAAACCTGAGGCTGATATTCTAGCGCTGCTGCAACTGATGCGACTATTGGCACATCACGCTTGATACCCGTTAACTCAGTTAAAGATTTGCCTGCATATTCGCGGTCAATCACTGCGACAATTGGGGCTTCACTGTAGCGTAAAATTGACAGCCCAGTTTTGCCATGACGTCCCAGAAGTTGCTCATGTAGTAGGACAGCTACTCGTTGATTAAGCGCCAGACGCACTATTTTGTACCCCCAACCCTGGTAAATCGTTTGGTAATATTCTCCCCTCCTGCATGTATGCACCTGTAAAAGGGTCATCTGTTAAATTTAAGTGACTATCCAAGTCGAGATAGTCAGCTAATGGGGCAAGTTGTGCTGCTGCTGTATTCGCTAGCGTACTGTCAGAATAGCAACCGAACATCACTTGCAACCCATATGCCCGTGCTGTATGTACCATTCGCATTGCCTCAGTTAAACCCCCTGATTTCATAAGTTTGATATTAATCCCATCTATACAGCTTGCCAATTTGGGAATATCAGAGCTATTGAAGCAACTTTCATCAACAAAAATAGGTAAAGGAATTAGCCTCTTGAGTTGGGCTAAATGTTCTTCCTGCCCTTTTGGTAGTGGCTGCTCTACATACTTTACACCGATATCAGCAAGCCAATTGCACATAGATACTGCATCTTCCAAACTCCAACCCCCGTTTGCATCAACGTATAACTCTAGCTCTGGTGCTTCTTCTCGCACTGCTATTAACATTTTTCGGTCTGCGTCAATACCATCCGGACTACCTAACTTTACCTTGAAAACACGGACATTCGTGAACGCGAGCCAATCTCGCGCCCTAGCCCTTGCGCCTTCTGGCGAATTGATACCAATTGTGACTGAAGTCGGCACTATGGCATCGCGATTGAGTCCCCAAATTTGCCACAGGGGTAGCCCCACCCGCTTTCCCAACCAGTCATGCATTGCGATATCCAGCGCTGCGACAGCAGATGAAGGGACTAAAGCTTTTCTTAATATTTGTTCGATTTCTTGTCTTTGCATTGGACTGAATGCTTGCAAAGAGCGTGCTACTTGTAGCAAAGCATCTTTTATGACCTCAGTTGATTGCGGATGAGTACCTACACTGAACGGCGATGCTTCCCCCCAGCCTTCGATACCATCGTGCAAAATCCTCACCCATACATTAGTCGTTTGTGCCGTTGTACCACGACTAATGGTCAAAGGAAAACGTTTATTGACAGTAAATATTTTTACTTTGATTTGCATAATTACGCATAATATGGCGGTAAAACCGCTTACTTTTAACAAATCAAAGCTTATACTACAGCGTTTGTGCCGTTGTGGCACGACTCATCCTTAAAGGAAAGCCCTACTCATGTTCCGTTTTCTGTAAAGAAATATTTCAATTATTAAAACAAACATAAAGGATTAGCTAGACTTTAATCATTCTTTAGATTCTCTTAACAAATTTTCTCCGCACTTCTAATTAAATTTGTTGCGGGTATAACTACCCGCAATACTTCTCTTAATGGAAACGCCAAATCGATATAGCCCTAAAAAAATAGTTTTTTGATTTGCTTTAATATCTCTAATTTTTCACAAAGCTGCTATGAATATCGTTCCAGGTACAGTTGTTAAACTCCCCAACGGTCGTAACGGTCTGGTTATTCCTTCACCCTGGTGGAAACCCGGTAGTGTGTTAGTGAAGTTACCGCGTGGCAAAAAGCGATGGTTCAAGGTAGATGAGTGTATTCCCAACCCATAAGCTGGTCTGACTTTTCACGGTATCTGGAAAACCTCTCTCCATTCCTCTCTCCTACGAGGAGAGAGGCTTTGAATTTTCTCCCCCTTTCCTCTCTTCGAGACGCTGCGCGAACGTAGGAAAGGGGGTTAGGAAGGTTAGGTCACTCGGTTTTTCCACATGAGGTGAAAAGTCAGATAAGCTGGTGAGTTGCGATCATTCAAATTCACGCATTGTTTCGGAACATCAACTGTAATTCACTTGTGTTACCTGTGAAGTCCCAACGTTGATAAAAAGGAATCATTTCTGGTAGACAATAAAGAGTAATTTGCTCAACTGAAACTAACTTAGGATGATTTATAACTGCATCTATTAACTGAGTACCAAGACCCATTTTTCTATGAGTTGGTTTAATGATGACATCATAAACAGTTGCTCTGTACACAAAATCGGTGAGAACACGAGTAAAACCAATTAATTGTTCATTCTCATCTACCAATCCGACGATAATGTCTGATGCTGCAAGCATTTTTACAATATCTTCACGTTGACGTTTGTAGCTCCAAAATTCGTTTTTGTATAAATCCAGCAAATTAGAAACCTGGTTTTCGGTCAGATTGGCAACAATTTGATACATCGTAATTGCACCTGGTATTTATATCATGTCCGGATGAACAAGCATTTATAAAAAATAATAATTCTTTATCACCTGTTCTATAAAATTTTGCCAAATCTCATTGGGAACCCAAATTTTATGTAAGTCTTTGTTTGCATCTTCCTCACTCATTTGTTCATGTAGACGACAATAAAGATAGATAAATGCCGAAACTCTCTTATTGGCAACACAATGAACAAACACTTTTTTATCCGTGTTTGCTTCCATGACGCTAAAAAATTCGTTCAGGTTTTCAATAGTGGGTTTTTCCCAAACAACAGGAATGTGAACATACTGCATACCTTGAGATTCAACAATTTGTTTTTCCTCAGGTAAAGCGTTAGTAGATTCTGGTAGTGCCAAATTTACAACAATTTGATATCCTGCTTGTTGAATTGCTGAAAATTCTTTGATTGTTGGTTGTCCGGAAGTTGCAATAAAATCTGATATTTTTATATAGTTATAAATGTTTTCAATTTTATTATCCATAGTATTTACCGATAAAATGTCCCTTACAGATAGTTTTCAACCAGAGAGATTTTCTGAACAGCAACTTTCGGAAAAAATAAAAAAGCTAACCGAGGGAATTTTGTGGTCTAGCGAATCAGACTATCCATTAGAAGTAGTCTTTTGGGAAACTAGCACAATTAGTCCTGAAAAACTATTGGAATTAACAAACCAACTCCCTGATACTGTAGTCGCAGTTCAACAAGGGGATAAGTTTTTTGCCAAGTTATTCAGACAATATGAGCATTACATTTCTGAATCGAGTGATGAGGAAAGTGAAAAAGAATACAAAAGCTGCCTAGTAAAATGTCAAAAATTGGCTGACTTGCTCAAAGCCAATCTGACTGATATTCAATACTTTGATGTTGGTGGAAATCAACCTAAGATATATTTATATCTCATTGGAAAGTCTCCATCGAGCAACATCTTGGGATTGTCAACCATTGGAATTTATACGTAACTAAATCATCAGTAACGTACTCATCGTTATCAAGCATGAAGATTGGCTTGTTCTTGCAACCACGGGTCAACAGGTTGTCCATCTTTACGACGCAATTCAACTTCAACAACCATGACTGATTTGGAACCAGGAGGTGCTGGTTTTTGATGAAAAATAATATCGTAATCCGCAGGATTATGATGACGTTCTTTTAACCAATCATGCACTTTTGTTGTCGCGAAAAACGATTGCCCGTTCTCAAACATCCGGGTAAGTTCCATCTGTAGAGTGTAGGGATTGAGTCTGCCCATTGTTAACTACCTTTGTTAATAATGATTTATTATCCAACACTTGCTGGGGCTAGCACCCAGATTTACCTGGCTTAAATTTCAGCCGCAGCTCGCTCTATCAATCGACGTGCTAAAGTTTGTGTACCTGTATGTTCGTAGTAATTCGTCGAGATATCCAGCAACGCAGCAACATAATCTAGCTTATCATCAGCAATATCAACAAAACTTTGCAAGTTGTTAGCTACCTTTTGTGGTGTTAAATTCTTTGAAGTAATCAGACCATTCATCCAACCACTCACTAAATTGAAGCTTTCGCCGATAAAGTTCAGTTTGCTACTGGAATTGTTACCTGGAATTTCTGTTTTGATATTTTGAAAGGTCGAGTTTTGCTCTAACTCCTGAGGGCTTGTCTGATTAATTCTAGATAGTGCTTTGTTAATAAAGTCCGGACCTAAGGGTATCAAACCATCAAAGCAAACTAATGCAGCCATACGGATGAACGACTCACCGCTGTATTCACCCAAAGACTTGACAAAATCGCCAATACTGTTTCCAGGAATACCGTTAATTTGGCAGAAAGCGACTAACTCAACAACTAGTTTCAAGCACAAATCTATGGTTTGTGCTTTATCAGCTTTGGGAGTCATTCGGTTTAAAAAACCCAAAAGGGGAATTTTCTCACCCACTTTGTTTGCTAAAGCGGCTGCACCAAGTGCTTTATCTGTGTGTTCAACGGTTTGATAAAGCCACATTGCTCGTTGGTATCCACCAGAGCGATCGTTGTAGAGATAAACTGCTCGTTCGCCAATTTGTTGAATCAGCCTTTCGTCGGTTTCGCCAGTGACAGTTTTGATGGTATTAACAAACCCAACTACATTTTGCCACTCACCAGGAGCAATAAAATCGAGCGCGCGCAATGCAGAAACGGTCAAATTGCTGGTTGGTAGTTCATCAACTAACTTAGAAATTGATTTGCTCATAAATACACCTCTTAATTGTTTTCTACTTACTCAGGATAGAAAATGTGTCTGAACAATACGCGCGCGGCGCGTCTGTTGCTACGAGTGCGATCGCCTTCGCCAGACACTGCATGCTGGAAGCACCTCGGAGTGATCTTAAAGCTGCGGAGCGCATTCACGCCTGTTAGATCTTAACTTTTCTTTTACTGTGTAAGAGTTCGGAAAACCTCATAACCTATAATTGATGAGTTGCACTCAAAGTTAACCTGTAGCTAAGGAAAAGCGTAAAAGCTTTCTAAGTACGGTAACCTGTAATGCTAAATTTATTTGGTAACCGTTAAAATCAAAACAAGAAAGCGAATTGAGGAGCCACCAACGATGCGAGTTACATACGATTCTGATAAGCGCAAATTGCTATCATCTCTGTGTCATGGGGCGATTTTTTTTAGTACAACATTATTTTCGGTTGGTGTTCCAATTTTAATTAACTTAATTTCCGATGATCCAGTTGTTAAAAGCAACGCTAAAGAATCAATTAATTTTCACTTCAATGTTTGGTTCTGGGCAATACTAATTGGAGTTCCAATTGGGATTATATCTTTTCTCACCCTTGGTCTTGGCGGAATTTTGTTCTTCCCTGTTGTTGCTTTTGGTTTTTTACTACACTGGGGACTGACAATTTGGGCGCTGTTGCACTGTTTCACTAACCCTGATGAACCGTTCCGTTATCCATTTATTTTTCGAGTTTTCTAATTAAATTAATTTTGGATAAAGTTTGTTTTTAAAAAAGGGATGGAGACAAGCATCCCTTTTTTATTTTTTGGATGTCTGCCCAAGCCTACGAGACATCGGAACCTCACCCTGCCCTGTCGGGCATCCCTCTCCTTATTAAGGAGAGGGAAA
>NZ_CAWPKW010000035.1:0-868 GCF_963888615.1 Brasilonema octagenarum UFV-OR1
TATCTAGCACGAGTGTGACAACTAGCCCTTTATCCACCATTTCTTTCAACAGTTGTGCCAATTCCAGATCGCGTAGATGCTGTGCTTCTGGCTTACCGATATCAGTAGGAACTAACGTCTCGTCTACGCCATTTGCTCCCTTAATTTTTGGGTAGTTGGTTTTGGCACGCGCACCATGTCCAGAGTAGTGGATATATACTTGATCCCCCTTGTTTGCGATCGCCGTCAGTTCTCTAAACTTAGCCACCATGTTTACATAAGTAGGTAAACGATCTGGTGGTTCTAGTGGTTGAGTAGAACCAGAACCAGTGGCAGTTAACTTCAAAATGTGGTTTTCGGGAATTTTCCACGTTTCTTTGAGAAAAGCTTCTACGTTACTGATATCACGTACACACCCGCTGAGACTTTTTATTTCATTCCCATTAGGCAGTCTATTAGGCATATAGCAGTCAATGCCTATCAGCAAGGCGTAAAAGTTTGGTGTTTGATTTGTTGGTGACATGTTCATTACTTGTTTGTAAGGTTTGTGACAAATTGACAATTTTTTGATTGTGTGAACTTCAACAAAGTAACATAAATCACTTAGAAAAAGTCAGGGTTATTACCTTGTTCGGACAAAAGCCTTCTTTATATAGATGTAAGTAAAATTAACTTATGCACAATGCAGAAGATGAACGTGGATTGTAGATAGAGTCAAGCATTTTACCGCCGCAGTAGAATTGATCCGCAAATACAGACAATGTTTCCACGCACTCGCGCACGTTATGCATAATCTAGTCTTTTTGTAAAGTGCGTAAGTCCTAAGATAAAGGCTTTTAGCTTACAGGGTTTTCTGTAAGGTGGGCATTGCTCATTAAGGTCTCAAATG
>NZ_CAWPKW010000036.1:0-867 GCF_963888615.1 Brasilonema octagenarum UFV-OR1
AGTCACTGAATTTTGGATTTTGGATTTTAAATTTTAGATTGACAAGGCAGCTTATCTCCTCCGGAGACGCTACGCGAACGGGTAAGAAGCAACAACCCGAAACGTGCCGCCCCATATCTGTAAGACAGGCGCTTGAGTATAGTTCTAGAATTTATTTTTCTGCACGACTCAAGTCGGGGGCTTTAAACCCTTTTTTAGATTCTAGATTTTAATCCAAAATCCAAAATCTAAAATCTAAAATTGTCTCGGTAATGGATAATGCCACATTTCATAAAGGTGGTCGTATTCAAGAATTGATTCAAAATGCAGGTTGTGAGCTATTGTACTTACCCCCTTATTCTCCAGATCTAAACTTAATTGAAAAATGTTGGTCTTGGTTAAAGAGTCGAATCCGTAAAAAATTGGGGCAGTTTGATTGTTTACGAGATGCCATTGAGGATGTCTTGCGCTTTGCGTCCTAACCGCATTGGCGGTTGCTATATATAGAGAGAAATAAATTATCACTACCTAAAAATAATTAATGATCGCTTCTATTGATAACGAAAAATAGTTAATTAACAATCATCCGACTAGTCCTGTAGGATGGCTGATTTGTACGGGAATAGCTCAACTATCGAGCGAATGTAGAGAGTGTAAACGTGAGAATCCCTCGTCGGGGCCGATCATCTGGGATTAACGAAGTAACGCACCATCTAATTCCGCTCTGAATGACTTAATAATGGTGGGTTAGCGTTAGCGTAACCCACCTACAAAATTCTACTCACTCCAAATTCCCTGCGGCAATTCTGGACTATTACTAATGGAGAAATAACGATGAAACTTCCAACTCAAGCTCAACCTGTTGTCAGAAAAGTTAGCAGAGCAACG
>NZ_CAWPKW010000037.1:0-17113 GCF_963888615.1 Brasilonema octagenarum UFV-OR1
CCTCACGCCAGGTGCTACAACGGGGGGAACCCCCGCAACGCACTGGCTCTCCTTAATAAGGAGAGGGAAGGGGTGAGGTCAAGCAGGAATTATAAGTAATCATGAGCAGGTTTCCAAGTACCGTGGAAACTGTGGGGGATGACGCCGGGTAATGCCAATCTGCACACAGGTGAATCATCTAACCTATCTGCATCGTAAACCCAAACTTCACTCTTATCAGAATTGCCATCATACACAACTGTGATGATCCATGCTTGCTCAGGATTTTGGGGATTTTGAGCATAAATGGGTTCACTTGGATAGCGGTTTTCGCCACAGTCGGCAATTGTGAGGATGTCGGTTTTGTGATCGAAACGGGCGATCGCCCCAAATATTTCTTTGCTCGCACAAGCTCCTTGGCGATGTACGACGAGATAAGTTTGGTTAGTATATTGTCCCGTCTCTTGCGGTGGTACAACTGGAAATTCACAGTGGCGATCTATAATTTCCTCAATTCCCTTGACTTTAGCTGTACTCGGTTCAATATGTATTCGCCACAAAGTACTTACAGCAGAAGTGTGAGTCTCACCTGTTGCGACTTGCCTTAGATACTCGTTGGTTTGAAAGTCTTCATAACGCACCACATCGACAACTATCAATCCACTATCATCCACATACCCATTACCAAAGTGCCATTGAAACCAAGGTTCAGTTTCACCACGACTCACCAGAGACAGTGTTTCACAATCAAACACCAGAACCTGAGTACCCAGTTGCGGCTTCCATTCAAAAGAATTACTATAGCAGCTAAATCCAGTTAACACGGGTAGGATATTTAACCGCAACGGAGGAACGAAAAAGACTAGATATTGCCCAGCTAGGACAAAATCATGTATCAACGCTAAACCATCAAGTTCAAGCGATGTTTTTTGCTGAATTTTACCCGTCAAATCGCTCTTATATATATTCAGTATCCCATTTAATCCTACGGAGACACCAAAGTTAAAAATTGAGCCAGATTTTTGGTCAATTTTAGGATGGGCAGAATAAGGCAATCCATTCTTCAATGCTCCTAAATCATCTTTGCCCAAAGTGTTGAGCATTTGCAAGTCGAGCGCATGAGGATTGTCCCCTTCCCACAGTGCAAGTAATTTATCTGGTAATGCCAGCACAGAAGTATTGGCAGAATTCTTAACTGGTTTCAACCATCTGTTCCAAAATGCCCCTGGTGCAGTCATTCCATAATTGCCGTAAAGCAGTTGCCCTGCTGCTGCTTCTTCTTTATAACCATCAGTTTGCACGTAGCGGTAAACTGCTGTTGCACCCTGCTTTTCCCCCTCTTCATAAGGAGAGTTGAAATGTACGGCAAGAATCGCGCCATCGCCATCAAACCAATGTCCCATCCTCATACCGCCGCGTTCTAACCTTGCCGGACCATTGCGGTAGAGTGTGCCGTGTAAGCCTTCAGGTATTGTGCCAGAAAGGATTTGCAGTTGGGTTAGGGAGAATTCTTTTGCGGGTTCGGCAAGAGCTTGTGCCCAGGCTTTTTTTGTTGACTTTTTGTTGATTGTCTGCATTAGCGCTTGGAAATGTATCAATGAAACAACTAGATTCTTTTAGATTGTCGTTAGAATCTTGTTACAATTCCTCTGCCAGAAGGTGCACAGAACATTTACAGCTTTATTAACTCAAGCCTATGCTGCTCAACAAAAACACTACCGACAGTTAGGATGAGGAAATCGTATAATTAAATAGTAGTAACTCCAATCTTTACTCAGAAAACACGAATGTGCTTTTAATAATAACCCTATCAGAAAAATAGGAATCGTAATTATGAAAATTAAGCACGCTATCAATTTACATAAAGCACTCACTTTTTGGGTAATTTTGGGACTAATGATTTTGTACCAAAATTTCTCCCTTGGACCTTGGGTTTACCTGGCACTTCACAGCACTTATGGTTATTTGTGGCTGATCAAAGATCGCCTATACCCAGATAAGCAATGGGAGCAAGACATTTCCATTGCTGGTGGTGTTTTCGGCTTTGGGTTAGTGAGCTTGTACTGGATAGCTCCATTTATTCTTATTAGTAGTGGGATTATACCATCACTTCCATTAGTAGCAACTGCTATTTCCTTGAACATCTTGGGTATATTTCTACACTATGTTAGCGATGCCCAAAAGTACTACACCCTCAAGTACAAAGAAGGACTCATTACAGAAGGGTTATTTGAGCGTTGTCGTAACACCAATTACTTGGGAGAGATACTTATCTATAGCTCCTTTGCTTTGCTAACTCAACACTGGCTTCCATTCTTAATTCTTGGCGGTTTTATCAGCATGGTATTTATTCCAAACATGCTTAAAAAAGACCAGTCTCTTTCTCGCTATCCTGAATTTGCTGACTACAAGCGCCACTCTGGACTTTTGTTTCCACTACTGTTTGTTCCAAAAACAACTAATTCAGAAAAGGTAACACCGGCTGCTTAGCCCGCATTTCTTACAAGCTTATGCGATACGGCTTCAGCCGTTAAGCCTCCGGCTTATGGCTATTTCTTACCCTCCCCGCAAGCGAGGAGGGATTACAGGTGAGATTCTTCTTAAACCACCACCGCAGTCGCCTTCAATTCCACAATCTTCTCAATCACATCTTCCACAACTATATCCGGTGTAGAAGCACCAGAGGTAATTCCGACAACTATTTCTCCATCTGGTAACCAGTTTTCTGTAATTTTCAAATCTCCATTTAATTCCCGATGCTCAATGCGATTTCCAGATAGAATTCGCGTTTCTCTATCAATGTGATAAGAAGGAATTCCTCGCTCTAGTGCAATCTGTTGCAACTGTGTTGTATTTGATGAATTAAACCCACCAATGACTATCATCAAATCTAGATTTTGTTCCACTAAATCCAACATAGCATCTTGGCGTTCTTGGGTGGCGTCACAAATGGTGTTGAAGCTTTGGAAATGCTGATTTAACTCAGTGGGACCATACTTTGTCATCATCGTCCGCTCAAAGATTTTCCCCATTTGCTCGGTTTCACTTTTGAGCATTGTGGTTTGGTTAGCGATACCAACCCGTTCCAAATCTTTATCGGGATCAAATCCAGGTGAGCAAGCTTTGCTAAATTTTGCCAAGAATTCTTCCCGATTTCCACCATTCAAAATGTAGTTAACAACGTATTCTGCTTGCTGCATATTCAGCACAATCAGATATTTCCCGGCAAAGGAACTTGTTGCAACAGTTTCTTCGTGTTTATATTTACCGTGAATAATTGATGTGTAATCTATTTTCTTGTGCTTTTCAACAGCATTCCAAACTTTGGAAACCCAAGGGCAAGTTGTATCAACAATTTTGCAACTTTTCTCGTTAAGCAACTGCATTTCTTGCACACTTGCCCCGAAAGCAGGTAAAATAACGACATCCCCAGAATTTACGACAAAAAAGTCTTTTTTACCTCCTTCTACGGGGATAAATTCTACTTTCATTTCCAGCATCCGCTGATTCACAGAAGGGTTGTGAATAATCTCATTCGTAATCCAAATGCGTTCAGTGGGAAAATGTTTGCGGGTTTCATAAGCCATCGCTACAGCACGTTCTACACCCCAACAAAAGCCAAAGGCTTGTGCTAAATGGATGGTGACGTTTCCCCTTTGTAGAGTATAGTTTTTATTGCGAATTTCTTGAATTAAACTGCTTTGATACTCAGACTGCAACTGAGTAGCGATTTCTGCTTGGTGACCAAACCCTTTACGATGGTAATTTTCTGATTGTTGGAGCGAACGTTTAAAAGCTTTGGTATCCATTGTTTTTTCTGTTTCATTTTAAAGTTACCATTTTTTATTTTCTCGCGCAAAGAGGCAAAGACGCCAAGAGTCTGTTTGTGCTTTTGGGTAAGATTATTTTTTGTGTAGTCGTAATTTTATTTGACTATATACTTATAAAGTAGAATAGCAGATGAAAGAAAAAAGCAGGGCGATAACGTAAAGCGATCGCCTTGAAGAGTGTCAACCGAGCCAAGCTGGGGGACTCTGCACAAAGTCAGGAGTGCAAAGTCGAGCGTAGGGCGGCTCCCTGCTGGAGCATCGCCCGTTTTTGCCCAGAAGGTTTTCTTGTGCGAAAACATTCTAATCGGAGATTTGGGGCAACCAAGCCCAGCTTGGTTGGGGGATAGGGCAGGCGAAACCATCGCCAATATGAAAACAATATTGGTTAGTAGAGAAAAACATCTCCACTACTTGTTGCTGAAATTGATGCGCTCTCCAAACTCCTCATTGTAACCTTCTTCGCCATGTTCGTTAATATCCATGCCTTGGAGTTCAGCTTCTTCCCTCACGCGCAAACCAACTGTGACAGCTAGGATTTTCAGAATGATCCAAGTACCAACAGCAGCAACAACATAGGCAATGGCAACTGCTGCTATTTGTTTAATCACTTGACTTGGATTACCATACAACAAGCCATTTTTCCCTGCTGAGTTAACTGTCGTGGTTGCAAAGATGCCTGTGAGAATCGCTCCCACTGTACCGCCTACGCCATGCACGGGAAATGTATCCAAGGCATCATCAACTAGTAACTTGTGTTTGAAGCTAACTGCATAGAAGCAAGCAACACTGGTAATACTACCGATTAAAATTGCTGCCAGCGGTGTGACAAATCCTGCGGCTGGGGTGATGCCCACCAAGCCTGCAACTGCTCCTGTCGCTGCCCCAACTGCTGTTGGTTTGCCGCGCAATACCTTTTCTAGGATCAGCCAGGTTAAAGCCCCCGCTGCAGCACCTGTATTGGTGGCAACAAAAGCGGCTGTTGCCAACGCACCAGATGCCAAAGCACTGCCAGCGTTGAAGCCGAACCAGCCAAACCACAGTAAGCCAGCTCCGAGCAAAATGAAAGGAACGTTGTGAGGAGGGCTGAGACGTTCAGGATAAGTTTTGCGAGGTTTAAGGACGATCGCCGCTACAAGAGCAGAAACACCAGAACTGATGTGGACGACTGTACCACCCGCAAAGTCGAGAGCTTCCAAGCCACCGGACAATCCCAACAATCCACCTTTCGCCCATACCATGTGCGCGAGGGGAGCGTAAATAAAAGTTGACCACAAGAGCACGAACAAAGAGTAAGCTGTAAAGCTCATCCGCTCTGCGATCGCACCACTAATCAGTGCTGGGGTGATAATAGCAAACATGGCTTGGTAAATCATGAATGCCTGATGGGGAATCGTCGGAGCGTAGGAAAGTAGCTCAGCAGGCTTTGATCCCTTAAGATAATCAGTTACTTCGTATCCGACATTATTCAAACCTAGCCATTCCAGTCCGCCGATAATGGGGTTACCTGGAGCAAAGGCGAGACTATAGCCCCACAAAATCCAAGTTACTCCCACAATTGCCATGAGCACAAAACTCATCATCAGGGTATTGAGGATGTTGCGCGATCGCACAAATCCACCATAGAAAAATGCCAGTCCCGGAGTCATTAATAGCACTAATGCAGCACAAATCAGCATAAAAGCTGTATCTGCAGCAGTTTGAGCACTAGATATCGCCGCGTTGACATCAGAGGGTGCAGCGAAGGCATTGCCCATCACCGGTACACCAAGAAGCAGCAGGGTTACAGCCCCAATAAGCGCAAATTTCTTTAACACTTGTTTTTGTTCCAAACCACCAACTAGTTTGTGTTCACAAAATCATTTTGAGTACCTTTTGATACTTTCTGATGTACTGAGAGTTACTCAAATATGATTTTTCTGAAAGATTACTAAATATATACTTCTTATTGTCTTTGTCAAGTATTAAATATTGATGCAAGGTTGCTTTTGATTATATTTTTTGTGAATTAGTATCATATTCGGATGAACACAAAAACGAAGAAATTTACCCCATCCTTCACCGCACTTCTCCTTATTAAGGATAGGGGATAGAGATCAGGTGTTTTTATTGTGACTAACACCCGTCCCTATCTCAGAAGCAAAAGTCAAAAGGCAAGGGCATTAGACAAGTCAATTAGGAGAATCACGCAAAGCCTTATAAACTTGTTGGTAAATCTCCTGCACGCGAAACTCCTGCACCATGACTACCTAATTCACTAAATCCATTGGCACTAGCTTCTTTGACAAACCCACTGTAAGCTTCCATACCGTGTTCGCCGATATCCAAGCCTTCAATTTCTTCTTGTGTTGAGACTCTAATACCTAAAGTAGCTTTGAGTGCTAACCAAAAGATGCTACTCAACAGAACAGTCATACCGCCAACCGATAGGATGCCAACAATTTGAGGAATGAGTGTTCCCAATCCACCACCAAAGAAGATCCCATGTGGTCCTACTGGTTTACCTGCTAAATCAACCATCCACGGATATCCACCAGGACCAACAGAAAACAAACCAACAGCCAGAGTACCCCAAACACCACACACGAGGTGAACTGAGACTGCTCCTACTGGGTCATCAATGCGAATCTTATCAAAGAAGGTGACAGCGAAAACTACCAAAACTCCGGCAATCAAACCAATAATAAAAGCACTGTTGAGGTTGACATAAGCACAAGATGCTGTAATCCCAACTAAGCCAGCCAAAATACCATTAATAATCATCGAAAGGTCTGGCTTACCTAAATACAACCAAGCTGTGATTGTCGCAGTAATTCCACCAACAGCACCTGCTAAGTTAGTAGTCAAAGCAACGTGAGTAATCGCACTCGGATCGGCAGCCATTACAGAACCGGGGTTGAAACCAAACCAGCCTAACCACAAAATTAAACACCCTAGGGTAGCAATGCTCATGTTGTGCCCAGGTAAGGCAATAGCTTGCCCATCTTGAAATTTTCCAATGCGTGGTCCAAGAAATGCGGCTCCCATCAAAGCTGCCCAGCCACCAACAGAGTTAACGACTGTGGAACCAGCAAAATCAAAGAAACCCATGTCTGCCAGCCAACCAGCACCCCAAATCCAGTGTCCGGTAATTGCGTAGGCAACACCTACAAGTAAGAGGCTAAAAATCAAGAAGTCAAGAAATTTAATCCGTTCAGCAACTGCACCAGAAACAATTGTTGCTGCTGTTCCAGCAAACACGAGTTGGAACAAGAACTTCGCAGCTAAAGGAACACCTGTCCAACTGAGGGCGCTAAATACACCTTTGTAAGCATCTCCTGTTGCGGGACTATTATCTGCGCCTTGGAGGAAGAAGCCACTCAAGCCAATGAAGTCATTACCATCGCCAAACATCAAGCCAAAGCCAATCGCCCAAAAAGCAACGGTTGCTAGCGCAAACACAACCAGGTTTTTAGCAAGAACGTTGACAGCGTTTTTTTGACGACACAAGCCAGTTTCTAACATACAAAAACCGGCGTTCATGAAGAACACCAAAAAAGCGGCGATCGCTACCCAAAGAGTGTCAATCGCGACTTTAAGTTCCGCCGTTGTTGATCCCGCTGGGGCAGGGGTTTGGGCAACTGCTGTATAACCCCATGCCAGTACAATCAAACAAGCTACGGGGATACAGGCTTGCCAGCTAGGAGACAACTGCTTAATAACAACAGTCATTTTATTGACAATTGAGTTATTTTGTGCAGTGATATATAGTGACTTTACTGCTCGCCATCTATTTTTTCTTCTCGATTTGTTTTTGTTTGTGATTTTTCTCATCATTTTCTCAACCATCCTGAACGGGAGAAACACGTTTCGTATCAACCGCTAACGTTTGATGCGAAACTTGCCATTTGTGAGATTTGTTATTTAGACAAGCTGTCTTAAAATAAATAACTTTCATGAGCAGTAAGCGGTTCTTTGACAAATCAGGCAGTTATAAACCTGATGCTAGCTCTGTTGCTATTAAGAATATTCTTAAAAAAATATTATGTAGCTTCTAAAACCGTCAAGTCTATTCGCTTAAATCTTTAGGGAACGCTTAACACCCGAACGCTTAACAGGGAACAGGGAACGGTTAACACCCGAACGCTTAATTTTTAAGAAGCAATAAAGGTGTACCTAGCTTCGTAAAATCTTTGGAGGAGTCCTATATAAAAAATTAACACTTAAGCATTAGTAAATTTAGTTCCTGTGCTTATCGCAAGTACAAGCGAGTATATACAAATAAATACAAAAAAATTGTACTTATTGTTACTGTTTTTCTTCTGCAGATTGCATTTGTCTTAAATATTCCTCATAGCCAACCTCTTCTAGTTTTTCTTGCTTTGCCATGACTGATTCAGACAAGGTTTGACGATATTGCTGCACCTTATTAAGTAATTCGGCTTGATGAGTCGCAAGAATTTGTACCGCCAAAAGTCCAGCATTTTTAGCATTGCCTATAGCAACAGTCGCAACTGGTATGCCAGCAGGCATTTGTACTATAGAATACAATGAATCAACTCCTTGCAAGTGACGGCTAGGAACAGGAACACCAATAACAGGCAGAGGAGTTAAAGATGCTACCATTCCCGGAAGATGAGCTGCTCCACCTGCCCCAGCGATAATCACCTTAATACCTCTTTGGTGAGCAGATTTGGCATATTCCACCATACGTTCCGGAGTACGATGGGCACTGATAATTGCTACCTCAGTATCAACGCCAAATTCTTCACAAACTGCGATCGCACCTTGCATGGTTGGTAAATCCGAATCGCTACCCATAATGATGCCGACAAGAGGAGCCATAAGCAATTCAAAGTATGCCCTTTGGGCACGCTGCGCGAACAAAATTCAAAGTTCAAAATTGGAATTTAACTTTATGATTAACAATCATCTCACTCTGTGTGTATCTGCTGACCAGAACTAGGGCTTCTTTTCCCCCTACACCCTTACACCCCTATACCCCTACACCCCTAATTGTTAGGATTTTTGATTCACCGTCGCCTCTTACCTCTAAAATCAGGTCAGATTTCATTATCTTTGTGCTGATGTAATGATTGAAGCAACACACAGCTTGCCAGGTACTCCTGTAGATATTATCAATGCTAGAATACCTGGTTACACAGATTTGCAGATTCTCTCGGTTAACCCGCAGGGCATAGTTGAACAAATCCTGCCAATGTCTAAAGTCCTTAAACGTGTTCCGCCAGTTGACTTACAGGTGTTGGATATTGGTGGCGACTGGATTTCACTGGGTGGTGTAGATTTACAGATTAACGGCGCGTTGGGATTGGCGTTTCCTGATTTATCAACAGAAAACTCTCGCCAAATGCTAGACATTTGTCGTTATTTGTGGTATGAGGGGATAGATGCTTTTTTACCTACCCTGGTGACAACTTCGGTAGACAATATTCAGCGTGCGCTTTCTGTGATTGCTGATTGTATGAACTTCAACCCCCCCTCTATCCCGCCTGAAGTTCGGGGGGGAAGGGAAGGTGCGCAAAGAGGTTATGCGAAAATTTTGGGAGTACATCTAGAAGGACCATTTTTAAATTTTCAAAAGCGTGGTGCACACTCCCCAGAATACCTAAAACCACTTAATCTTGAGGAAATAAAGAAGGTTTTGGGAAATTACACTCATCTTGTGAAAGTCATGACGCTAGCGCCAGAGTTAGATCCAACGGGTGAGGTGATTCCATATTTACGTTCTTTGGGTATCACTGTGAGTTTAGGACATTCCCAAGCGACAGCAGCAGAAGCACAACGTGCTTTTGAACTAGGTGCAACAATGGTGACTCATGCTTTTAATGCTATGCCACCATTACACCACCGCGAAAGCGGATTGTTAGGGGCGGCAATTATCCATCCTCATGTTATGTGTGGTTTTATTGCGGATGGTGAACACGTCTCACCAACAATGCTGCAAATTCTACTACGCGCCAGCACTCCTGTTTCTCACCGCAAAGTTGGGGAGATAGGCAAACAAAAACTTTTCCTTGTCAGTGATGCCCTTGCCCCTCTGGGATTGCCTGATGGAGTGTATCCTTGGGATAATCGCCAGATTTCAGTGAAAAACAAAACTGCAAGACTTGCAGATGGAACTTTATCAGGAACGACTTTACCTTTATTGGTAGCTGTGCAAAATTTAGTGAAGTGGGGAATATGTGATGTAGACAGGGCGATCGCACTCTCAACAATTGCACCACGAAGTGCAATCGGCTTGTCTGCAATCCTCTCTGGCGTTAGTGCTAGTCAATTATTGCGTTGGCATTTGGACGAATCTACACAAGAACTTTCATGGCAGAGGTTGTTCTCTTAAGATTTTGCCCCAAGGTACACCACGCAGAAAAATGTTTCTGGTGGTTCCTACACGTGGTACTTTTTAGCTTTGGAATGGATAGATATTGAGTTTCATGAACGTAACTGACGACAAAACGATTGTTAAAGAATATTTCAATTCTACAGGCTTCGACCGTTGGAGACGTATCTACGGTGATGGCGAAGTCAACAAAGTCCAGCTAGATATCCGTACTGGACACCAGCAAACAGTAGAGACGGTACTCAGTTGGCTCAAAGCTGATAACAATTTAGCAGGGCTATCTATCTGCGATGCTGGATGCGGTACAGGTAGTCTCAGCATACCGCTTGCGGAAGCTGGAGCAAAAGTCTATGCCAGCGATATTTCAGAAAAAATGGTAGGAGAAGCTAAGGAAAAAGCTTCACAAATTCTCGCCAATGCTGAAAATCCGACATTTGCTGTACAGGATTTAGAAACGATTAGCGGTAGCTACCATACGGTGATTTGCTTGGATGTTCTGATTCACTACCCTCAGCACAAGGCAGATGAGATGATTTCTCACCTCTGTTCTTCAGCACAGTCACGGATTATTCTGAGTTTTGCACCGAAAACTTTCGCCCTCAGTTTATTAAAGAAGATAGGGAGTTTCTTTCCAGGTGCTAGTAAAGCGACTCGCGCTTATCTCCATCGCGAAGCTGATGTGGTGAAAATTTTGGCAAAGAATGGTTTTTCTGTTCAACGTCAATCTATGACTCGAACTCGCTTTTATTTCTCTCGTCTACTGGAAGCGACACGTCAGTGATTTTAAAATCGCAGCAGGATAGAGTTGTATTTTTTGCTGCGATCGCCAGAAGCCTGCATCGTACTGGAAGAGTCGGTGTAGGTTATTCACGCTGTTTTGAAAAAACGAATAATTTCGCGCACATGATCCAAAAATTGCCCATCTGTGGAAAGTTGAGCGATCGCCCCCCGTGCTTCCCTTGCCAGACGTTCATGTTCTGTTTGATTTGTGGCACGTAATTCTTCTACACTAGCGGCAATTCTGGCTAATTCTTTACGCGTGTCTTCTATATAACTTTGCTGATTTGCTGCTAAGGAGTAGGGTTGTTCTGGATTAAGTTGTTCTTCTAAACGCTTGACGGTTTCTTCTAGAGTGTTGAAACGGGAGCGAAGTTCAACAACATCTTCACGTGGATACTTCCATTCTTGGCGAATCATAACCAATCTTGCATACAAGTACTCATAAGCACTGATGGCTGGGCGCAATCCAGTTAATAGCAAAGCAGCACCAGAACTAATATAGCCGACTGCACTAATACCAGTGGCGGCGAGAAGGTAAAGACTAATTGCTGAAAATAAGTGTAGGGCAAGAGCAACGATAAGCGATCGCCGTGCCAAAACTTTAACGTACTCCAGTTGTTTCTCATCCACTGGAATTCCTTTTTCAGTTGATTGTGCCCCTTCTGCCAAGACTTCTTTTGCCTGAAAATGAACATTCCACGGTACAGTCACAATCACCAACAACCACCAAAAACTGACTCCCCCAATCACCCAGTCAAGAAAGTTGCCAGTAGGAATATGGAACCATTGCAATACACTAAAACCCAACAGCACTAGAACCGTAATTCCAAAACTGGAACCGATAAAGAAATTAAAATACATATTGTCTTGTGTTTGAAAGGTATTACCTCAATCTTGGCGAGAGGTTAACAGATACGCACAAATGCTTGTGATGGTTTTTAGAGTTACACACAGGGATTAGCAATTCATTTGTTTGGTTCGTAAAACAATACACCCTTTGAAATTGCCTATTATTCTGAAAACATCCCATGAATAACATCAAATTGCCGGCGCTTTATTGTCCCTTTCCTTTACTAGTACCGCGCGGCGTAAATACACCTACCATTTTTTTATAGCCCTTATACAAGAAATTTGAGTCAAAATAATGGTTGGCTTACTTCCGCCATGCTGTACTAGTCCAATATCAGAGGAATATCTGCTACATAAAACCTAGACAAGTCTAGACATTACTTCTTTCTTCATCGGGAGCATGGGAGCGGTTATCCCTCAGAAAGCATTCACGCCTTAGCCAGACGGGATAAATTAATGGCTCTACTTATTTTCCTACCAATTTATCTAAAAAATCAATCTTCACACCCAAGTTGATTATTGCTTTTCCATCACGAGTTTTGTATTCCGCATTATTAAGACCAATTATGTACGGTTGATTACCTATGACACCAATAATTGCTCCCCCGGAAGAACCACCGGTGGTATCACAGTCGTGTAACAAGACATTGCCTTCTTCACCCACGATGCTGCAACCTTGTTGCACGCTTGCTGTCCATCCCTTTCCTGCGGTAAAAAATCGATACTTTTCTTTGTCTGTGTTAGGGAAATCACCAGAATAACCAACGAAAATATATTTATTGCGGTTTTTGGTGAGAGTTGATGAGGGTAAAGATTTCCAACCCAGATATCCGTATTTTAAGCCGATAGGTTTATTGAGTTTCAAAAGCGCCCAGTCGTCAGTTTGATTCTCTAACTTAGTTTTAGTGAAATCAGTCCCATAAATGACATTTTGAACTTGGTCTATATCCGATTCATCCGCGACTTTGCCATTAATAAGATTTGGGAGAAACAAGATTTTTTGACTAGCTTGGTGTGTTTCAGGATCAATGACGCAGTGTGAATTGGTTAAAACGACATCTTCACTAATTAATGTACCTGTACAATGATATTCCTCGCCTTTGGTGGTCAATCCCTGTACTCTACCAATTGCCGACCAAGGATATTGTCGGCTTAACATAGGAACTCGGTCATCCCAACCAATAACTCCTCGTTTAAATTCTTGATCATCAGCTTTATCTGGTTGATTCGTCTGTTGCAAATTACGAGGTTGAAAAGCTTTACCGTTTCCTTTGATACTGAAGTTCTTCACATCTTGCAATTTGGTATATTTGGGTGGAGTTGGTTTTGTTGGGGTAGTTTGGGCGTTTGCATTCCACCAAGTATTTAACGTAATTCCGCTGATAGTTGCTGCGATAAATAATGCGATTGATTGTTTGCTGATAAGTTTGTTTTTCATGGGTATTTTGTGTTGGTTTGATAGTTTTTGTATGTCGTCTGTTCCAAGCGAAGAAACCTCACCCGCCTTCGGCACCCTCTCCTTCAAGGAGAGGGTTTAGAGAGTCTTTTCTTTCTCCCTCTCCTTTATAAGGAGAGGGCTGGGGTGAGGTATCTCCATGTCGTTTCTAACCAGAGGGTAAGGACATTCTTTCTCCCTCTCGTTTATAAGGAGAGGGCTGGGGTGAGGTTTCTAACGCCACTCCCCCTGAACAGTGAAACCCGCCCAGTAATAAGGGCTACGCCATTTTGGGTTTTCCCATAACTTCCGTTGTGCTGCACGTAACGCTTCTGATGGGGTTTTCTTTTGCTGTAACATTTCTGTGTAAAATTCCTGCATGAGTACAGATGTGCCTTCGTCGCTAACCTGCCACAGCGACAGCATAACGCGCGCTGCACCTGCATACATTAACCCGCGTGTCAACCCCACTAAACCTTCACCGTTGACGTTTTTACCAAGTCCGGTTTCGCAGGCACTCAAGACGATTAACTCTGCTGGGTAGTCTTGGTTAAACAAATCTGACAAGCGCAAGTATCCTCTGATTGGCTTGCCTTTTTTATCAAATAATGACAGTACAATCCCGGATAACTCTGGTTGCTCTTGATTGACAAACCCGTGAGTGGCAAAATGCAGGATACGGAATTGATTGAGAGTTTTGCTTGTTGCCCAGTCGTAATTAGCATCAAAGCTCAATGCTTCCAGGCTAGTTGCTGCTGGTATCAGTTTTAAAATTCCTTTTGCTTCTTCTGCTGTGTTGGCTAGCCTGTTCCAACCATTGCGTTTCAGGCTTCTGGCGGAACGGTTAAGGGCAGAGCGTTCAACTTCGAGTTCGGAACCGAGTTGAGTATTTTCCGGTTTACCTGTGACTCGTGTGTCGGTAGCACTGTATACCGGATCGGCGAGCACAGCTATGGCTTTGGGTGCGCTTTGGCGGTTGGCAAGTTTTTGGCGTTGGATGGCGATGGTGGAGGCTGAGGGTAAATTGACAATTTCATGGTTTATCATCAGTGGTTGGTATTTACTTGAAGTGATATCAGCTAATGCCCCAAAGGGAATCGTTTGTAGCGCACCATCAGCAACAATCACCAAACGCTTTCCTGGTAATTTATCAGCAACAGGTGCGATCAGGAGTTGACTGAGTTGTTTTGCGCTGTTAATCGCTAAGTCAGTAGTTGTTACTTGCTGCGAATCTTCACGGAACCTCGATGCGACTTTTTCTATTTCCTTTTGTCCGGGGAGGGTGTAAACTTGCATAGAAGTAGGAGTGACTGCCCACAAATAACTGCGTTCTTCTCCCAAAGAATATTGCAATAGCAGAGTATCTTTATCAAGTTGTTGTTGGATTTGCGGTAATTTGAGAATGTCCTTTTCGGGGTTTGGGTTTGTCAGTTTTGCATATTCTGGGCTAGTCGTACGGATTTTGGCTTGCAGTTCGTGGTGTTGTCTGAGAAGATCTTCAATTTCTGTGGTGAGTTTTTGAATAGATGCTTTGGTGAGATCGTTTTTATTTGATGAATTTGCTAAATTTTGCCGCAATGTCTCTCTGGCATCAATTTGTTGTAGTAAGTTGCGTTCTTGTTGTACGAGTTCTGGGTTTGCGCCTTTGAGAATTTTGGCATTAGCTTCGGTTAATAGTTCTATCAAACTTCTGGCGCGGGAGCGTTCGCTGATGTGTAGGGCTAATGCGTCGTATCCTTGGGATGGATCTTTTTTGTGCAGTTGCATCAGCAGGTCGATGTAGAGTTTATAGTAACCCGTTACTGTGGCAAAGTAGGAAGTGCGAAGTTCTTGCCTGTCGATTTTGGTGCGTAATTCTTCGACAATTTTGATTGCGGCTTCTAGGTTGGTGCGGGCTGCTTGCAAGTTACCGCGTTTGCGTTCTAGGAGAGCAATGTTACCAAGGATATTAGCTTCTGCTTGTTTGTCGCCGACTTGTTTACTCAAAGGCAGAGCAGAGTTATAGTATTTGAGGGCACTCTGGTTGTCTCCTAAATCGAAGTAGACTCTGCCAATATTGTTGACGGTTTTTGCTTCCTGTGCTTTGTCGCCCACTTGTTGACTCAAAGGTAGAGAAGAGTTGAGAAGATATTTGAGGGCACTTTGCTTGTCTCCTAAATCATAGTAGACATGGGCAATATTGTTGAGGGTTGTTGCTTCCTGCGCTTTGTCGCCCACTTGTTTACCCAAAGGCAGAGCCAAGTTGTAGTATTTGAGGGCACTCTGGTTGTCTCCTAAATCGGAGTAGACAATACCAAGATTGTTGAGGATTCTTGCTTCTGCTTGTTTGTCGCCCACTTGTTTCATCAAAGGCAGAGCAGAGTTGTAGTATTTGAGGGCACTCTGGTTGTCTCCTAATGAGTTGTAGACTAAGCCAATATTGTTGAGGGTTATTGCTTCCCCTGCTTTGTAGATCATTTGTTTCATCAAAGGCAGAGCAGAGTTGTAGTATTTGAGGGCACTTTGCTTGTCTCCTAAATCGGAGTAGACATTGCCAATACCGTTGAGGGTTGTTGCTTCCTGTGCTTTGTCGCCGACTTGTTGACTCAAAGACAGAGCAGAGTTGAAGTACTTGAGGGCACGCTGCTTGTCTCCTAAATCGGAGTAGACTAAGCCAATATTGTTGAGGGTTCTTGCTTCTGTTGCTTTGTCACCCACTTGTTTGAGCAAAGGCAGAGCAGAGTTGAAGTATTTGAGGGCACTTTGCTTGTCTCCTAAATCGGAGTAGACTAAGCCAATATGGCTGAGGATGCTTGCTTCCTGGTTTTTGTTGCCGACTTGTTTGATTAAAGACACAGAAGAGTTGAGGTATTTGAGGGCACGCTGTTTATCTCCTAAATTGGAGTAGACACTGCCAATACCGGCGAGGGTAGCAGCTTCCAGGTTTTTGTCGCCGACTTGTTGACTCAAAGGCAGAGAAGAGTTGAAGAATTTGAGGGCACGCTGCTTGTCTCCTAAATCGGAGTAGACTAAGCCAAGATTGTAGAGGGTTGTTGCTTCTATTGTTTTGTCGCCGACTTGTTGACTCAAAGGCAAAGCAGAGTTGAGGTATTTGAGGGCATTCTGTTTATCTCCTAAATTGGAGTAGACTCTGCCGATAACAAGGAAAGTAGCTGCTTCCCCTAATTTTTCTCCTGCTTTGCGAAACAATACCAGTGCTTCTTGCCATTTTTCTATTGCCTGTCGCAGAGATACTGCTGTCCCTTGTTTGTAAAGTGCGTCCCCCTCTTCAAAAACTTTTTCTGCAGCAGCGCGGGTTGCATCTTGCTGTGTTGTGGCTGGTTGCTGTGCGATTTGCGACTGTTTTAATGTGCTTTTTGCTCCGACTGATTCGGATAATAAAACGACACTCAGCAAGCAGATTAAACTGTAAAGCTTAATTTTTGGTCTTAGATATTTAAAAAAATCGCTTTTTGTTGGTTTAGCTTTCATCTTCAAGTTGATATTGGTAATTATGCATAGGGAAATTCGTACAGTATAAGTACGGTAGATAGATACACGTTATTAAAATTTTTTCAGAAAATATACTAGTTGACATGGAGTTTAGTTTAAGCTTGCGTGAAAATTAAATCAACCTGGTTTCGCTTTCTGTAACAAAGTTTAGAGAAATTGTCTTTTTGGAGTGGAAGATGATTTTAGAGTTGCTCATGGGTGTTTGTCCTCGCTTTTATTACATCTATTTCTGGGGTTTGAGGACTTATGCAGTTTAGGGGTATAGGGGTGTGTTAGCGCAGCGAGCCGTAGGCTGGGTGTATGGGTGTAAGCGTATAAATGGATACAAATGTGTAGGTTAGGAAAAAATCAGAACTGATCTCAGATCTTGCACCTCGACCTGAGTACGCCTTGAACTGAAGTTCAAGGCTTATA
>NZ_CAWPKW010000038.1:0-860 GCF_963888615.1 Brasilonema octagenarum UFV-OR1
GTACTACCTTGTAGCCTGCTTGTGTGGGTAGGTAGCCAAGTTGGAAATCGTCTGCCAGATAATCAGCAATTGCCAGAAATCCTCCGATTCCTTCCAGCGCACTTTTGCGAATGGCAATGGTTGGACCGAGGGCAAATTTCATTCCCTCCACTCCCCTGGCAACTAATACATTAGCATGATACTCAGTGGATATCCCGAGAGCTTCAAAGATTGCCACCCACCCGCGAACGTGTGGACGGTACAAACAAGTAACAACACCCACAGCTGGATCACACATCGGCTGGATAACTCGCCTCAAATAATCTGGTCCGACGCGAACATCGCTATCTGCAAGCAGCAGAAGCGAAGACTTGGCTTCGACTTCTGCGTTCGCTAAATTACTAACTTTCAAATTAGTACCAATCGTGCGATCGCTGATGACCAGACTAATATCAATTTCTGGGAAGTCATTGATAATTTTCTTGACAATTTGCACACTAGGATCATTAGTAGCGCGAACACTAAAAATGATTTGGTACTCTGGGTAGTCTTGTTGGCAAAATGAAGCAAAGTTTTCGTAAGTATCCATGTCAAGACCACAAATTGGCTTGAGGATAGTAATGGGTGGGTGGAAGTCCGGATCGATCTGTCTTTGATGGGAAAAGAACTCAATTGCTGCGTAAATTCCATAGCAGTAATACAAGACAGCCGATATACACAGGATGAATAGTAGGAAACTAACAATAGTCAAACCAAAAGAAGTTGTTGAAAAAGTAGAAATATGCATTGATTATCTAAGGCACAAGCAGAACAATTAGCTTTGCTGACAGCATATTTAGAAGATAGACAAATTTATCTGTTTGATGAATGGGCGGCTGACC
>NZ_CAWPKW010000039.1:0-17027 GCF_963888615.1 Brasilonema octagenarum UFV-OR1
CCGTTTTAACGGACTTGAACTTTGAGCCAAGAAATTTATTTCTTGGCGGACGAAAATGATGGTGCAAGATCTCAGTAAACAGTTAAAGCCTTACACTGGGAATTCTGCGAAAATCCGAAACTTCAATAAATCAAACCCTTGTTTGGGTACGTATTTTATTTGGACGAGAACAATTTTAACGATGAGTAGCAATCTAGCCCAAAAACTTCGCTGCGGAACACAGCAGGCTCATGCAGCAATTGAAAATGTGGGATTTATGAAATGTTTTGTTAAAGGAGTTGTCGATAGAGACTGCTTTGCAAAATTTTTAGGTAACTTGTATTACATCTATACCGCACTAGAAGCAGCATTAGAACGTCACAAAGACAATTCTTTAATCAATGGTGTGTACTTTAAAGAACTCAATCGCAAAGCTCATTTGGAAAAAGACTTAGAATTTTATTATGGACAAGACTGGAGAAAAAAAATAACACCTTCAAAAGCTGCTCAGACTCACATCAGCCGCATTCATGAACTCTCTGCCAAGGAACCTGCGTTATTAATAGGTCATGCCTATACTCGCTACATGGGTGACTTGTCTGGTGGTCAAATGTTGCAAAAAGTTGCTCAGTCAGTCTTGAAGCTTTCCGGATATGAAGGCACATCTTTCTACAATTTTGACCAAATTCCAGACAAGAAAGCATTTAAGGACAAGTATCGTCAAACGTTAGATGAACTGCCAATAGACGATGCAACCGCCGACAAGATTGTTGCAGAAGCAAACAACGCGTTTCACCTAAATATGCAAATGGTTCAGGAGTTAGAACAAACCCTCATCCAAGCAATTGGTCAAACCATGTTCAATACCTTAAGTAATACTAATAACACTGGTAGTACCGAACTCAGTACAGCCTAAAAATTAGACCTGATGCAAAAGTCAATGTTTTGAAAATAAAACCACAGATAGACACAGATAATTTATCTGCGTCTATCTGTGTCTATCTGGAGTGAGAAATAACGCTAAACTAAATTTTTGCAAAAAACAATAAAATCTAAATTTATAGATATGACTGCCTTGATCAAGGTGCATGAATAACGGATTTTTGAACGCGTATATTAGATGATTTATCTATGAGATTCTGACGCTATTCTATACGTTCATTTGATTGGAAGCAACTCAATGGTTTATCAAATTCCTGGTGTAAAATTTGATTTCGATATCATCAAAAAGTACGATGCTCCTGTACCCAGATACACTAGCTATCCACCAGCAACACAATTAACAGAAGCATTTACCCCAAGCGACTTTCAAGCAGCGATCGCCACCTCAAATCAAAGAAAAACTCCCCTTTCTTTGTATTTCCATATACCCTTTTGCCAAAGTGCTTGTTACTTTTGCGGTTGTAACGTAGTCATTTCAAACAACAAGAATATTGCTCAACCATACGTGGAGTATCTGGTTCGCGACATCAAGAAAACAGCCAGCTTCATTGACCGAGATAGAAAAGTCGATCAGATTCACTGGGGTGGCGGAACCCCTAATTATTTAAGCCTTGAACAAGTAGAATTTTTATGGAAAAATATCAAGAAAAACTTCAGCCTGAGCCAGACAGCAGAAATTTCTATTGAGATTAATCCCCGCTATATCGATAAAAACTACATTTTCTTTTTGAAAGAAATTGGGTTTAACCGCATTAGTTTTGGTATCCAAGATTTTAATCGTCAAGTGCAAGTCGCAGTCAATCGCGTCCAGCCAGAAGAAATGCTGTTTGATGTGATGAGTGCGATTAAAGAAGCGAAGTTTGACAGCGTGAATGTAGACCTTATCTATGGTCTACCATATCAAACCGTCCAGACATTTCAAGAAACGCTGAAAAAAACAATTGAATTAAACCCAGACAGGATTGCTGTTTTTAACTTTGCTTATGTCCCTTGGCTGAAAGCAGTCCAAAAAAACATACCAGTAGAAGCACTACCGCCAGCGCAGGAAAAGTTAGAAATTTTGAAGATGACAGTTGAGGAGTTGACGAATCACCAATATTTATTTATTGGCATGGATCATTTTGCCAAATCTAATGATGAATTAGCAATTGCACAGGGCGATCGCACTCTCAAACGCAACTTCCAAGGCTACACAACTCAAGGACAAGCAGAACTCTTTGGTTTTGGTGCCACATCCATCAGTATGCTAGAAGATACCTACGCCCAAAATCACAAGCAATTAAAGGATTACTATCAGGCAATTGACACAGATATTCTACCTATTAGTAAAGGTATCAAACTTACTTGGGATGATATTCTCAGACGCGATGTGATCATGAGCATCATGTGCCATTTTCAACTGTATAAGCAAGATGTTGAAGACAAGTACCATATCATTTTTGACGACTATTTCTCTCAGGAATTAGAAGTTTTGAAGAGTTTAGAAGCAGATGGATTGGTTAGGCTATCAAGAAACCACATTAGTGTCACAGAAATCGGTAGACTACTCATACGAAACATTGCTGTCATCTTTGATATGCACACAATCAAACAAGAGAAAAAGTTCTCTCGTGCAATTTAAAGACTTATACCAATTCTCCATGATAGCTTGCCCGTAAAGTGCCATAGATGCACTTTATATGAGACCTCTTGCAGAAGTTGGAAACTCTTAACTCTTAACAAAATCTTGTAACATCTCACTTTTGCAAGAAGTCTCATGTCTAAACTTACGATATTTTTGGATTTCTAAATGCCTTGAACAATCCTAAAACCTGCGTGTTGATAGAAATTGGGACGGAACCAGTTGCGGTAATATTTCAAAGCTTCTGTGCCGTTAGTTATCCAACATCCTCCTAACATCATGTGATGTTTTGTATCGAAAAATATAGCAGAATTATCTTCATAAAGATAATGAGGTTTATATCCTGAAAGTGGGTTTAAATTATCACTCAACCATTCCCAAACATTGCCCCGCAAATCGTACAGTCCAGAGTAACTTTTTGCTGTTTCTAACATCCCGACTGGATTCGGTGAGCCAAATTTTAAATTAAGATTGTAATTATCTACATCATCTTCTAACAAAGTATTACCGTAAGTAGCTAAATGGTACTCTGCTTCACTCATTAAACGAGTCTGATTGCCTTTCCAATGACAGTAAGCCATTGCTTCATAGTGATTGACTTCCACAGGCCAATCTAAAGGTAAGTCCATTTCATCAAACATGGCTCGATATTTATAGCTACCATTTTCATGTAGCCAAAATTTGGGATGTTGAATATTGTATTGAGTTTTCCAATTCCAAGATTCTTCATCCCAATAATCTTGATTTTCGTAGCCACCTGACTTAACAAAGTAGATAAATTCGGCGTTGGTAATTAGATATTTACTGGCTAAAAAAGGTGCAACTTCAACAGTGCGATCGCCATACTCAATATCCCATCCGTAGGTTGGATCATCATAGGCTTTGCCTATTTTCACGACTCCACCAGCAACCTCTATCATTTCATTCTGAGGAGTGTAACCATTAAAAGGGGCATATTTCCAGTTTTGGGGACGTTTGACTCTCTCTACAGACAATTGGCGAATTAACACCGAAGAGGTTTCAATGTGAATACGCTGGTGTTCTATCCCCATCATTAAAGCCCAAAGAGGATGATTTGGATGGATAGGATTCGTGATGGGTGTTTTCTTAATCAGTTCTGCAATCATTTCATAGGCTTGTTCTCGATATTGCCAAACCTCTGTAACTTGGGGCCATTCAAGATGAGCGATCGCTTGATTTAACTCCTGTGGTATTTCAGGATCAACCCCAATTTCAAAGATAATTTCATAGTCAGGATTGAGGTGTTTTTTTAACAAACCAACGCGAATTAATTTATTGATGTAAAAAACAGCCGAATGTCCCAGATAAAAAATCAGAGGATTTCTCAGAGGATCAGGATTGAGATAGAATGTATCTTCTCCAACCAGACTTTTCATCAGAATATCTTCCAGTTGCCAAGCATTCTCAAAGTAATTGAGGATAACTTGGTTATTGCAATTATCAAGCTTTGGAGGATAAACAGATTTAAGAGTATTCATGCTTTCACGAAATTGCTGTGGAAGTAGGACGCTAGGGATTTTTATCCGCTTTAAGTTTTCGGAAGGAAGATTTAAGCTTGGCAAAGAATTAACCCAAACCACTGATTGGGATCAGTCCAAATTTTCAGTGTTTTAAGTCCTTGTAACTCAAGTTCTTTTTGGATAGTTACTAAATCGAACTTGCGAGAAATTTCCGTGAGAATGCTTTCCCCAACTTCAAAGAAAACATTTACATTTAGAGTTTCTAGGGACACCCAATGACTTTCAAGGCAATGAAGATACATTTCTATCTGAGTCTGTGCTTGATTATAAATAGCTTCATGGGTAAATAAATTCAAATCGAAATTACCCTGGAAACGCCAATTCAAATGGGAGAGCATATTCAAATTAAAAGCAGCCGTTACTCCTTGACTATCGTTATAAGCCGCTTCTAAAATATCCTTGGGTTTTTGTAAATCAATGCCAAGGAGAAAATAATCACCGGTTTTTAAAGTGCGGGCAATTTGCCTCAAAAATCTGTTGCACTCTTGTGCTGTAAAATTCCCTATTGAACTTCCCAGGAAAAAAATCATCCGTGATGGCACGCTAATCGATTCTAGTTTTGCTAAGGCTTGTTCGTAAGTTCCTATTAAGCCCTCAATCGACAACTGGGCATATTTTTGTTGTAGCTGTAGCACGCTACTTTTGAGGATTCCCTCACTAACATCAACCGGTATATATTTACAGGAACGTGGGATTTTTTGGTAAGCATCTAATAAAAACCTGGTTTTGGTAGAACTGCCACTGCCTAATTCTACTAGTTCACAAGCACCTGTTATCTGAGCAATTTCATCGGCATGTTGACGCAAAATCCACGCTTCTGTTCGTGTTGGATAATATTCTGGTAATTCACATATTTGTTCAAATAATTCCGAGCCGCGATCATCGTAAAAATATTTGGGAGGTAAACTTTTTGGTGTTTGAGTTAATCCTTGAATGACATCTTTACCCTCATTGTTGAGAGCTTGATAATGATCATTAAGAATTTTCAAATATGTTGTTAACATTTTGTTAATGTCTTGATTTCTGGATATAGGGTTTAACCCATTACTATTGCAGATTTAGAATGTAATAGCAATACTTTTTATAAGAATAATTTTTCTCTATTTTCCTAATAATCAATAGAGTTAACGTAGTATATCGGAAGATTTTACTAACATAATATTGATGAAATCATTCAAAGCTGAGCCAATATAGTTCAGTTAAGAAGAATTGTAGGTTGGGTAGCGATCGCAAAATCCAAACTACTTTTGTGATTGTATCCAAAAATAACTGAAATGTCTTATATCATGAGTAGTATACAAATAGAAATATGATATAGTTTTTATCTCAAAAGAATGAGATTTTCATGATTTTATGCTGAAAAAATGCTGAATATTTGCGTTTTTATCCCGATTTTTGGTAATATGTTCATCTGACCTGGCACTTTTATTGAATTTGTGAATTTACTCCTACAAATAAGGAACTTTTAACTCTTAATAACCCAATTTATTAGTTATAAAAAAGCGCCTTGCTTGGGATCATCCTATCTTTGTCAATTTGTAGTACTGAGATCTGCACTAAAATATAAAAAAATTACATATTTGGTATGCGGCAATAAAAAAAGATAAAAAAAGATAAAATTTTATCTCGTACAATTTAGAGAGTCTAGGACAACTTTTCATTCACTTGTTGATATGAATACCCTCAATCAAGACTTCTATCTCAACTCTTGAGAGATTTGTCATCGGGCAGGATGGTTTTTTTGTAAGGCTTTTTCGGAAGTTATTTTTTGAAGCGAGACACAACACATCCTCCTAGCATCAAGGTTGCCCTTGTTTATTTGATTTGTTGCGGATTACAAACAACTTCTCTATAGACTGATATAGCCAAATGAATGTTCCCAAGATTTTTTTTATGTGGAAAAACCGTTGTTAATTTCGGGGATAACACAAATAAGTCAGTTTTCTGTTACTAAAGTCACTTGCGGTAAAGCAACTAATTAGAAATAATTACAGTTTAATGTACTTTTTTTCCGGATAAGGGCATAAAAATCTGGAAAAATTGTCCATAACAATCCTACTATCGCTCACAAAAATCACACGGATGAGACTTAGTTTCCTGTTAGCTAGCGTCGTCAGTATTGTACTGTTATCTTCTCCAGTCAAAGCGGCTCGCTTGCAATCTTGGTATTTCGACCCCGTTCAAAATCAACTAGATATAACTACTGATTCTGGAGTACAACCAAAAGCTTTTTTAATCAATAACCCGATGAGACTTGTTATTGATTTGCCAGGAACAACAAATCTAAACGAGAATACAATCCGTAAAAATCTTGGCTCAGCAATTCGAGAGATTCGGCTTGGACAAGTAGACTCCGAGACAACCAGATTAGTTGTTGAATTAGCGCCTGGTTACACAGTTTCCCCAGAAAAATTATTGATTCAGGGAGATTCTTCCTCACATTGGATAGTAAAATTCTCCTCAATTGAGCGTGCAGCTATCGGTGATGCACAAGCGACAGTCGTAAATACCAGCGTTGGAGAAGAACAAATTCCCCTCCAAATCGGTGCTATTTCGACCTTTGCTGGAGTTGTCCCCTTGGGGAAGGAATTGTTGCAGCTCAGTTCTCCACTGAAAACACTGATGGCTCGCTACAGCTTTCTCTCACCAGGAATGTTTTTTCTAGATTTGGACACAGGCAACTATTTGGACTTCAATGGAGAGAAGGTATTTCCAGCTGCTAGCACCATTAAGTTTCCAATTCTAGTTGCTTTATTTCAGGAGGTTGATGCAGGTAGAGTCAAGCTGAATGAAACCTTAGTCGTGCGGCGTGACTTGAAGTCTGAAGCTGAAGGTTCTGGAGTCTTGCAGTTCAAACCTGTGGGAACCAAACTGAGTGTTTTAGATACTGCTACAAAGATGATTACTATAAGTGATAATACTGCCACCAATATGATTATTGACCGTTTAGGTGGTATGGCTAAGTTAAACGAGCGGTTTCGTAGTTGGGGATTGCAAAACACTGTGATTCGTCGTCAGTTAGGCGACTTTAAGGGGACTAACACAACCAGTCCCAAAGACTTAGTCAGACTCTCGGCGTTAGTTGCAAATAACAAGTTGCTTAGTAGTACAAGCCACTCCCAGGCTTTGGGAATCATGCGTCGCGTGGAAAACAAAAGATTGCTACCAGCTGGACTTGGTAAAGGTGCAGTCATTGCTCACAAAACAGGAACTCTTGGAGTTCTCCTTGGGGATGCAGGGATCATTGAGTTACCATCCGGTAAGCGATATTTAGCAGGCATTTTGGTGAAAAGACCTTTTGGTGATACAAGAGCCAGAGACTTTATTAGTCAAGTTTCTAAGCTCGTTTATGCCTATCTAGACCAACCGAAAGTAACTAGTAGTGTGTCTCAATAGAAGTTATTGACAAAAAGTTTGTGGGTATAAGAGAAATATTGTTCTCCCTTATACCTAGCCAAACTTATAGCCTCTACGGCGTTTCTACTGACTGGACTTGCCATACTTTGAACAACAGCTTAAACAGGTTGTTCTGAGATAGTCATTTGTTACAAGTTAAAATAAGATTTGTTTGTGTATAAATTATACTATTCTTTCAATAAAGAAGGTATCAAATTAACATTGATACTGCTTTTTCAGCTTCATAATGAGTGATGAGTGCAAAGATTAGGCTGGCGTATTGCTCTTCTAAATCTTACTATAGATATATTTATAAACTAGCTAGAGATAGATATTTTTTTCCAAAAAAAGACTAGATAATACCCTTATTTGTAGTGGCACATGATCCTTAAAAGTCTATTGGTCATGGGTCTGCAAACCTTATTTATGTAGGATTTTTCATTTTCATATGGTAAATACCCCTCCATCGCTGTTTTCAGAAGAGCAATACAAGGTAGAAGATGTAGAGGCAGAAGTCTCAGCCATTATAGAAACACCGCCATCAGAGACAGAAATTGATCTAGAATTTCTTTATACCAGAGATATTGAATTTCGTCAGGAAACGATTTACTTTGTTGTTGTGGATCGTTTTCATGATGGCGATCCAGAAAACAGCGAAGGTTCTAACTCAGAACTGTATGACCCAACCAAACAAGATTGGGGCAAGTACTGGGGTGGTGACTTGCAAGGTGTTATTGATAAGTTAGACTATCTCAAGAGCATGGGAGTGACTGCAATTTGGTTAACTCCTTTGTTTGAACAAGTTGAAGACTTGTTTGTTGGCAATGCAGCGATACATGGGTATTGGACAAAAGACTTTAAGCGGATTAATCCTCGCTTTATTGCAACAGATGAAAACCCTTCTTTAAACGAAACACAGGAAACAAGAAATACAACATTTGATAAATTACTTGATGAGCTGCACAAGCGCAAGATGAAGTTGGTGCTCGATATTGTTTGCAATCACAGTTCACCCGATTTCAGTGGAAGCAAAGGAGAATTGTATGATGATGGGGTCAAAATAGCTGACTTCAACGATGATGAGCAGCACTGGTATCATCACTATGGCGAAGTGCAAGACTGGGAAGATGAATGGCAAGTACAAAACTGTGAACTTTGTGGTCTTGCAACTTTTAACGAAAACAATATTGAATATCGCAATTATATCAAGTCAGCAATTAAGCAATGGCTAGACCGGGGTGTGGATGTACTGCGGGTGGACACTGTCAAACATATGCCCATCTGGTTTTGGCAGGAATTCACTGGTGATATGTACAATCACAAGCCAGATGTGTTCATTTTTGGTGAATGGATTTACAACCATCCCAATGATGAGCGTTCTGTTGACTATGCCAATAACTCTGGGATGACGCTTTTAGACTTTGGGCTGTGCGGAGCAATTCGGGAAGCGTTAGCACAAGGTGCGGATGCTGGATTTCAAGTCGTTCAAGACATATTTGATCAGGATTATCGCTACAACGGGGCGACAGAATTAATTACCTTCATTGACAACCACGATATGCCCCGTTTTCAATCGCTAAACCCAGATCCAGCGATGCTGAAAGTGGGAATTGTTCTGATTATGACGTGTCGTGGTATTCCTTGCATTTATTACGGTACAGAACAATATCTTCACGACGACACCAATGGTGGTAATGATCCCTACAACCGCCCAATGATGGAAAATTGGGATACCGATAGTGAAATTTATCGTAATATCAGGTTACTTTCTGGCTTACGGCGACTCAATCCAGCGATGTCGATGGGTAGCCAATGGAAAAAATATCTTACACCCGATGTTTACTGCTACGTACGTCGCTATCGTGAGTCCTTGTGCTTTGTAGCACTTAATAGAGGAGGAGAAGTCACGATACCAGAAGTCGAAACAGAACTGCCTGATGGAGAACACACTTGTATAATAACTCGCAATAAGTATGAAGTGAAAGACGGTAAAATTTATGACTTGCACCTTGAAGAGCGAGGCGCTATCGTCTTAAGCCGTGTTGGAGAACGGGTGAAAGGGGAAACCATTGTGCGAGTCCAACTCAATGGTGTACAGACTCTACCAGGTGAAACCATCGTTGTTATTGGAGATTGTCCTGAATTAGGCAACTGGGATATAAGCAAAGCATACCCCTTGGAGTATATTAACACGAACACTTGGTTTGCGGAGATACCCTTTAACGAAAGTGCTGGTAAGCTCATCAGCTATAAATATGCTCTGTGGCGAGAAGGGAAATCGCCTCTGCGCGAAAATCTGATGAATCGTCGCTGGGTGATTGCAAAAGAAGGTACTGTCAAATGGCGTGATACTTGGGCTTCTGGACCAGAATCGTAACAGTTAACAGTTAACAGTTAACAGTTATCAGTTATCAGTTAACTGATAACTGATACCATATCTTGTAGCTTGGCGACCATTTCAGCACGAGCTGAAACTTCCAACTTGCGGAACATGCGTTTGAGCGCTTGCTTCACAGAATTTTGTGTGATCCAAAGTTTTTCGCCAATTTCCCCATTCGTTAACCCCCGCGCTACCAACTCGGCAATTTCTAACTCACGGGGAGTCAGACGACTGACTAACGGGGAAACAGATGTTTTTGGTTTTGCGCGTAAAGTTGCGAGTTTTGCGGAAACATGAAGGCATAAAGCACTCATGTCCGCAAGATCATTGACGTTAAAAGCAGGAGTTCCACTCGCACGAGCAAGATTAAGCGTTCCCACAAGACGACCATCACAGACAATTGGTCCACTCATCACGTGTTCATGATCATGGCGGGAGCAAAAATGCTTCCAGTCTCCTGTTGGTAACACCAATTGCTCGTGAGCAGGTGCATGACGTTCAACCACGTAGCGTCCAACCGGATTGCTTTCCATACACACACCAGGAACATCCTGAACATCTATCTCTGTTAGCAACGGCTCATCCAACAGATGGATCCCCCAATGCTGCACGCCAAAATACTCCGCCACTGTATCTACCAGAGCTAGTCGTAATTCTTGCTCATTGCTCACAGAAGCTATTTCCTGAAATACAGTTTGGAGAGACTTTTCCATAGGTGTACCCACTTGGGGTCTATGCGAAACTTAATAATTACTTCTATGCTAATAGCAGCAAAGGTAAAAAGCTAATATAACTGGTGATATATAGGAGAAACAATGACAGTAACACAAGTTTCTGCTCAAGAACTTTTTCGTGCTGCTTACGAAAACCGTTACACTTGGGAAACAAACTTCCCTGGCTACACCGCAGATGTAACTTATAAGCAAGACGAGCAGGTGTTTACAGGTAAAGTTCGTATCAACTCAAATCTCAAAGCGGAAGTTTTTGAGATAGAAGATGACCAGGCAAAGCAAGTGATTCACAATCAAGCATGGGAGATAGCGATTCACCGCGTTCGTCGCTCCTTTGAACAAACCCACGGCGAGAATACATTTCGCTATGGTCAGACTGACGAAACTGGTGCAATTGAAATTTTTCTAGGCGGAAAGTCTGAGGGCGATCACTATAAACTCCGCAATAATGAAGTGTGTCTCGTTCACCGTCATATCCACGGTGTTGTTGTGACGATTAACACTTTCAGCAGTCATGAGACCGGAGAAGGTTACCTGTCCCACCAATATGATTCTGTTTACCACGATCCAAAAACTGGTGAACAAAAGGGCGGAAGAAGCGAGTTTACAGATGAGTACGAAAAAGTTGGTGATTACTTTATTCTAAATCGCCGAGAAATTCGTACCCAGACAGCAGCACAACCATCTATTCAGGAAATTATCTTTTCTAACATTCAGTTGTTGGAACCTGTTGCTGCTTAAGTTTTTTGATAGGGCTAATATATGCAACCTGCATATATTAGCCTGTATTTTCATAGACTTATTTTTTTACCAAGTTACTTATAAGTTTTACTTGGGTTGCATATAAATAATCTAAATCTAATAACTATTTAGTTCTTCTTGTGTTTTTAACCTCTGTTGTCCGACAGATAACTGGTGCAGACAGAATCACAAAAGCAATCAAAGCCAAATTAGTAAACATTGCTAAACCCCTGTTATTTTTTAATCCCTTCTGGGTATAAGACTACAGATGGTTCCGGCGAAGTTCCAGAAAATTCTGCTATTTAGGACACTTTTCAAACCTTCATATAGAAACTACTTTTTTATCTATAGGTTGTATCATCTATGTCCCAATTTGAAACCGCCCTCGCCGCCTATCAAAGTTTCACAGACTCTTTCCAAAGTCTGATGATCAGCACCGTGAGTACTGATAACACTCCTAATGCGAGCTATGCTCCTTTTGTGATAGATAAAAGTAAAAATATTTACATTTATGTTAGTGGTCTTTCTACTCATACTCAAAATCTTCATGCTGTCCCCAAAGCAAGCGTATTATTTATTGATGATGAGTCTCAAACTAAACAAATTTTTGCCCGTCGCCGCCTCACCTTTGACTGTACAGCTACCTTAGTAGAACGTGAGACTGAGTTGTGGAAGCAAATTGTAGATAGCTTTGAAGCGCGTTTTGGAGAAATGATTCAGATATTGCGGGATTTATCAGACTTCCGGATTTTTCAACTGACACCAAGCAAAGGTCGCTTTGTCATCGGCTTTGGTGCTGCTTATGAAGTCGATCCGAATGACCTCAGCACCTTAACTCATGTTACTGGTGAAAGCAAAGGATAGCAAAGGAATAACAGCAACCAACCCAAATATCGTTTTGTAATTTGTGGTCGGTTTTCCTGTCAATAGGCATGAGGATTTAAACATTCAAAGCAAGTCGTAATAAAGCTAAAATAGTAGCCTAAAGAAGGATTCCCAATTTGTGATTTTATGACATCTGCTGCTCCAGTAAAAACTGAGTACGAGGCGATTATTGGTCTGGAAACCCATTGTAACTCAGCACCAAAACCAAAATTTTCTCTTCTAGCTCTACGGCATTCGGTGCTGACCCCAATACTAACATTGACCCGGTTTGCATGGGTTTGCCTGGTGTCTTGCCCGTACTGAATGAAAAAGTCCTAGAATATGCTGTTAAAGCAGGTTTAGCGCTGAATTGTCAAATCGCCAAATATAGCAAATTTGATCGCAAGCAATATTTCTATCCTGACTTACCCAAAAATTACCAAATTTCTCAGTACGACTTACCCATTGCTGAACATGGCTGGTTAGAAGTTGAATTGGTAGACGCTGACGGTAACCCTGTTCGCAAAAAGATTGGTATCACGCGCCTGCATATGGAAGAAGATGCAGGGAAATTGGTACATGCGGGGAGCGATCGCCTTTCCGGTTCCACCTACTCTCTAGTAGATTACAATCGTGCTGGCATACCTTTAGTAGAAATTGTTTCGGAACCAGACTTGCGTTCTGGACAAGAAGCCGCTGAGTACGCCCAAGAGTTGCGTCGAATCTTACTTTACCTGGGCGTCAGCGACGGGAATATGCAAGAAGGTTCTCTGCGTTGTGATGTCAACATCTCCGTGCGTCCTGTTGGACAAAAGGAATTTGGCACGAAAGTAGAAATCAAAAACATGAACTCGTTCAACGCCATCCAACGGGCGATTGAATACGAAATTGAACGGCAAACTGCAGCAGTAGAAGCTGGCGAACGTATCATACAAGAAACTCGTCTGTGGGAAGAAGGTTCTCAACGTACAATTAGTATGCGGATTAAGGAAGGTTCTAGCGATTACCGCTACTTCCCCGAACCTGATTTAGCCCCCATCGAAGTTTCAGAAGAACAATTACAAGAGTGGCGCAGTCAACTTCCTGAACTCCCAGCACAAAAACGCCATCATTATGAAAGCGAGTTGGGGCTGACTGCTTATGATGCGCGAGTCTTGACAGAAGAACGTGCAAATGCTGAGTATTTTGAAGCGGTTATTGCTGCAGGGGGAAATCCCAAAGCTGCTGCGAACTGGATTACTCAGGATGTCGCCGCTTACCTCAACAAAAATAAACTCAAGATCACCGAGATAGGTTTGACGCCAGCTAACCTGGCTGATGTGATCACTCGGATTGAGAAGGGGAAAATTAGCAATGCGATCGCCAAAGAAAAACTACCAAACTTGCTGAGTGGGACTTCTCCTGAAGAACTGTTTAAAGGTAAGGAACTCATCACTGATCCCAGCGTACTGGAATCTATCATTGATGAAGTCATGGCTGCTAATCCCAAAGAACTAGAAAAGTACCGCAACGGTAACACCAACCTCAAAGGCTTCTTTGTGGGACAAGTTCTGAAAAAAACCAACAAACTCGCAGAACCCAAACTCACAAACCAATTGGTGGAACAAAAGCTGAACGGCTAAACTCTGTATAGACGTTGGGTTTAACGTCTCCATTTTTCCAGTAAGCCCCTGCTTAACAATTCTTTACAAAAAAAATCCTAAAAAATCAGGAAAAGGGGGTGACACCCCTCACCCTAAAAAGGCTATACTATGTTTAGTAGATGCACCCTGATGATCTGGAGAGCTACCCAAGTGGTTCTCCTTTTTTATTTCTTTATAAGGTGCGAAAGGCGAACTAACCACGAACGACTAGGCGATCGCCCATAACTTCAACATCTTTCACCTCCACTGGAAGTTTCTTCGATTCATTTGCAACTTGTTGGTTGAGGCGTTTTTCGTCAAGCCCAAAACGTTGATACATATCGGAGAGAGTCAAGCTGAGACTGCCCAACTTAACGCGGGTTGTCTCATCCAAGCTGATTTGTTTATTGTGCACCTTGGGTTTTCCTTCAACCTCTATGTATACGGGGCGATATTTTAAGATGGGCACAGTTGATAACAGTTTGGAAATCGCAACTTGTTCCTGGGATGGTAACTCATTTAAGGGAATTGTTCTGAAATCTATCACAGCACCAGCAGAGATTTTGCCATCTTGAATTTGAGTATTTGTCTTAACAACTGCTTGAGCAAGCCGACTTTTATCACTCGTTTGAGCAATTCCTGAAAGAATCAGCGTATTAACTTCATTCGCATCTAGTTGGACTTCACGTTTGGCATTTGCCCCTTTAAGATGGTCAGAAATTTTACTCAATACTTGCTGTTGTGATGGTTGAATCTGGGTTTCGTTTTGCTCTGTTTTGGCAGGTAGACTTGCTGTTGTCGATGGATTTGAGTACCAAGTAGGTAGCTGAGTTGCTTGTTGCCAAAAGAAGAATAAAACAGCACTACTACCAGCGATCGCACAACACAACAGTAACAAAAGTCGCTTGAACATAACCAAATTCCAAGTCGATATTTTAAGTTTCATATTTTTTTATATACATCTTTCACACCTTTAGGTCTAGGTTCAAAAAGGTGTCTAAGCAAGCGTGAGAAGTATCTAATGGAAGATTTAAATAGCCCTGGTTACATTCATTTAACATAGGTTTTTTGTTTGGTGATTAGTTCACAATAAAGATATAAAACAATGCTCCCGTGGTTTTTATTTATGCTGCATCGTTTCACTAAACAGGGACTCATTTGCATTACTCAACCAAATCATGCTTGGCTTTCAAGTCAATTGGCACAAGTTTGGGGAAATGAAGACTTTGGTGACTTTGCTCCAAAAAAAGAAGTCTGTCTCGGTGCGGAACTACATGATATTGGTTGGCTGTTTTGGGAACAAGCACCGACGCTGAACCCGAAAACTGGCTACCCTCATAAATTTATGGAACTTCCAACGCGGGAGCATATAAATATCTGGTCTGGTGCTAGACAACTCGCACTTCCTCTGAGTAGGTATGTAGGACTCCTTGTCTCACTTCACGGAACAGGTTTGTATGAACGCTTTACAAGTTGGCAAAACTCAGCAACTTCCTCTCAAATTGTGCAGCAGTTTTTAGAGGGCGAATATGCCTTCCAAGAACAAATGATTGCTTTTCTCAAAAATGACCAATATTATGCACCACACACAAAACCAGAAGTTATTCAGCGCAATAGAAAGCTGATAGCTATATGGGATGCACTATCTATCATTTTATGTCAAGAATTAACTAATGGTAATGATGCACATGTTTCTCACGTACCAACAATTGACGGTGAAACCACTATCAAACTGACTTTAAAAGAAGTTAAAGACAACCATTATCAAGTCACAGTATCTCCTTGGCCTTTTAAATACAGTCAGGTAGAAGTTGTTTACGAGGGACGACTTTTACAGGAGACTTTTAGCGATGAAAAAGCGATGCGAGAAGCTTTGATGAGTGATTGTGCGGTGACTTTGAGCACGACTTTGCAACCAGACTAGAAAGCTTTTTATCAGTTATCAGTTATCAGTTATCAAGAGTAAGTACGGATTAGTTTTGGTAACTGTTCACTGTTTACTGTTTACTTTGTCGCGATTATGTGGTTCTTGAAGAAATTTTGGATCAGGACCAGATGGGATAATACCACCTGGATTGAGTGGGAACAAATTTCCGTAGTAGTCCCGCTTGACACTTTCTAAGTCGCAGGTGTCAGCAATACCTCTGATTTGATACAAGTCACGCAGGTAAGGTCCCAGGTTCTGATAATCCTGAATTCTTTTGCGGTTACACTTAAAAAGCGCGTAGTAAACAGTATCGAAGCGGAATAACGTTGTAAACAAACGGACGTCTGCCAGTGTGACAGTCTCGCCACAAAGGTATCGACTGCCACTCAATGCTGTGTCAATTTCATCTAGAGTGGTGAACAGTTCATGATAAACTTGATCATACGCTTCTTGTGTCTGGGCAAAGCCACAACGATACACGCCGTTATTTACACTGGTGTAAATCCTTTCATTCCATTGGTCAATTTTTTCTTTGAGTTCCTGTGGGTAGAGATCTAGTGTGGGATTGTTTGCGAACTCGTTGAATTGTGAGTTCAGCATCACAATAATTTCTGCACTTTCGTTGTTAACAATCGTCTTTGTCTGGGAGTCCCACAACACTGGAACTGTAAAGCGTCCACCGTAACCAGGTTGTGCTAATTCATAAAGTTCGGCAAGCGTGCGACAACCTTCGTATTCCTGATTAAACACCCAACCTCCTTCAATTGGGGAGGGTGACACAATTGTCAGCGATATTGCTTGTTCAAGTCCTTTGAGCGATCGCACAACAAGAGTACGATGTGCCCACGGACAACCCAGCCCTGCTATGAGATTGTAACGTCCTGTTGCTGGTTGATACACATTCCCTTGGTCTGTCCCAACAGAGTTTCTAAATTCGCTGTTTGGTCGAATGTACTCGCCTGACTTGTTACGGGGAGCGAGTTTTGACATCATCAGATGCCAAATAGTCGTCCAGACGAACTTTCCTAGCTTAATGATGAGCTTTGGTGGAAGTGACTTCTTACCCTTTTTTGTTTTGGTTTGTTTGTCTGCGACTGGTGAAAGGGTTTGTTGTGACATAAGACTAAGCCGCGCGTTGTACAGTTCATAAATTTAATGGTAGCGCTACATTTTTCATGCTTAGTTTCAAGGTTACACACAAGTCATCAAATTACCCAGAATTCTGGAAAACCTCACCCTGCCCTGTCGGGCATCCCTCACGCCAGGTGCTACAACGGGGGGAA
>NZ_CAWPKW010000040.1:0-857 GCF_963888615.1 Brasilonema octagenarum UFV-OR1
TCACAGGCTTGGTGATGGAAATTTCCCCAACTTCCTTGGCTATCCCCTCCAAGGCTTTTCTCCAAGTCTGGGCAATGTCCACAATTAACCCGCGTTCTGCTTGCGGCAGAGTATCAGGATTATCTAGAATTTCTGTGAGTTCCCCTAAAGCGCGGTTGAGGGCTAAGGAACGTAGATAAGAAGACCGACTGCGCTGTATAATCTTGGCATTTTCAACGACAGAACATAGAGATGTGAGAGTTTGCCAGGTGACTGGGCGCAGCAGAGGTTCTTGTGGAAAGGGAGGAATTTCAACTGTAGCGATCGCATCTGGTTCCTTAGCTTTGTTAAAAGCTGCTAGAGTTTGGGCGAGGGTGAACATTTCCTCACCGTAGAGGAGAGAACGCACGAGTGCAAAAGCTACCACGGCTGTGGCTGGTTGTTTTTCGTGCAGATACCAGAAACCAGCTGCTGTAGCACGGGCAGGAGTGTCTAAGCGAGTATCTGTGAAAAAACGAGCTTGGAGTTGTTCTTTCCAACGACGAGGAAAGAAAAAGAACCACCGGAAAGAAAAGAAATCTTTGATAAAGTTTGACTTGAGCGTTTCATTTAGAGAAGCTGAGGTAAAACGCAAGAGTTGCCAATCGAAAGGATCTTCAGCTAGCTGAACGATACGAAAGACGACTTGCTCTGAAGGGATTTCTGCCAGCACCTGATTAACAGCTTCAATCACGGGTATGAATTGAAGAGTGTAAGCCAGCAGTTGGTTGGCATTATGCAAACCAGTTTCCCAATCTTGACGCAGCCAAATTTTCAACCGAGAAGACAGGGAGTAAAGGGGAAGTGGAGTAACATGGGGAATTTGCCATTGTCTGTGG
>NZ_CAWPKW010000041.1:0-16966 GCF_963888615.1 Brasilonema octagenarum UFV-OR1
ACAGTGAACAGTGAACAAGGGGTGGACGAGTCCGTTTCCTACCTGATAACTGATAACTGATAACTGGTAACTGATAACTGATAACTGATAAAAACTACGGCTATGAGTGAATTGAAAGCAATGAAACTTGATCACAAGCGTGTTGTCTCTGGAAAAATACTAGAGACTGAGATTAAAGTACCTGTACAAATTGTCCAACAGAACGAATCTACACCATCTGTTGTGCTGAAACAGTCGCCTTTATTCTCACGGGTGATTCTTTGGGGACTGATGGGAATGACAACTTTGGTGGTGATTTGGGCAAATTTTGCCAAAATTGACGAAGCAGTTCCAGCTCAGGGTAAACTTGAACCTCAAGGTACTGTAAAGGAAATACAAACACCTGTGAACGGGGTTGTGAAAGCTGTTTATGTTAAGGATGGGCAAAAGGTACACCGTGGCGATGTACTGTTAAGGCTGGATCCAACAACAGCGCGATCGCAACTGCTTTCTCTACAGAAAAATCGCAACACATTAATGCAGGAAGTTCAATTTTACCGTACCCAACTTGTTGCCAAAAATGCTTTATCAAATCCGCAATTCATTGAGCGAACTAATCTCCCTCCAGAGATAGCTTCTTTGACAAAAAATCGAATAGCGCTGATAGCCGAAAATCGACTGTATCGTGCTCAGTTGAGTGAAAACTCTCAAAATCATCAGTTAGCGCCAGAGGAAGAAGCTCGTCTAGAATTTAGCAAAGCAGAATTAAACTCTCGACTCGCAGATGCTAAATTGGAAACAGAAAAATTAGAAAGACAGCTTACTCAAGCGCAAATTCAGTTCTCCTCTGCTAAACAAGTTAAGGATGTTAGTCAGACCATTCTTAATGGTATCGAGCCACTTGCTAAACAAGGAGGAATTTCTCGCGTACAATACCTCAAGCAAAAACAGGAGGTGAGTCAGCAGCAAGCTGAAATGGAACAGTTAAGGCAGGAGCAAGCGCGTTTACAATATGCGATCGCCCAATCAAAAGAAAAGCTCCTTAATACAATGTCTGGAGCGAAAAAGGATTTACTCACAAAAATTGCTGACAATGAAAAACAAATTGCGACTGTTGATAGAGACTTGAACAAAGCAATCATAGAAAATCAGAAGCAGATTACTGAAATTGACAGTCAGATTAGCCAAGCTCAAGTCACTTTACAATATCAAGAACTACGTGCTCCATCTGATGGAATTGTTTTCGACCTCAAAGCCAAGTCTCCCGGATTTGTTGCTAGTTCTAGTCAAGCAGTGCTCAAAATTGTCCCTGATGAAGCTCTCACGGCTAAAGTTTTTCTCACCAATAAAGACATTGGTTTTGTCAGAAAAGGAATGAAAGTCAACATTAGAATTGACTCTTTCCCCTTTAGTGAGTTTGGCGATATTAAAGGTGAGTTAGTTTGGATTGGTTCTGATGCCTTGCCACCTGAACAAATTCGTCCATATGAGAGTTTCCCTGCTAAAATACGCTTAGATAAACAATTTTTGCGTGTTAACAATCAGGAATTACCTCTGCAATCAGGGATGTCAATCAGTGCAAATATTAAGGTACGTAATCGTACTGTCATGAGCATTTTCAGCGATTTGTTTACCAAGCAAGTTGATAGCCTCAAGTCGGTGAGGTAACAAAGAATTACAATGCATGCAAAAGTACTGCTACTACGAGTCTGGGAATTTCCCTGTTTGGCAAGCTAGTAAGTAAGTCAACCAAATTAAACATAAGATTTACGTAGGGTGCGTTACACTCCGTTAACGCACCCTTTTACCGTCAAATGTATACCCTGCAAGAATTAGAGGTATTGGAAGGATAATATTGCCAAATTGAATTAGAAGCATAAGCACGTAAAAACGGCAATATTATGGTTCCACCGACAGTAAGGATTATAGCCGTCATCGATTATTGAAATAAAATAATGCTCGAGAATCGAAAATTCGGGAATTTAGACTGGCGCTGTTGAAGATAAACTACAGCGATTCTCATTTTTGTTTCGCAATAGGGACGCAGCATATTATTCCCCGTTAATTTATCTTGAGAAGGTTTCATGGGCTTATCTACAATCTTTACTCGATTGATATGGGGATATATTTCGCTCTTTAGTTTGTGGATTCTGGTCCGTCTGGTTTTCTTTGACCGCTTCTGGTGGTTAGCGTTGATTAATACTGTAGCGTTATATATTTTTGTCCCACTATTACTCTTTTTACCCCTTGCGTTTTTCTATCGTCGATGGAGATGTTTATTAGGACTTTGTTTTCCCCTTGGTGTTTTTTTGGCGTTTTACGGCCCGCTTTTTTTTCCATCGTTACCAGTTGCGCTAGCGCAGGACTCGCGCCAAATTACGGTAATGTCGTTTAACATGCTTTTTGCCAATACCGATTTTGATGAAATCGCGAGAATGGTCAACGCGAATTCTCCCGATATCATCGGTTTACAGGAAGTACCGGAGAATGGTGATAAATCTCTTTTAGAAAAATTTGCTTCTACTTATCCTTATCATGCGTTTCTTCCTATTGAGAACACTCACAATGTCGGAATTTTGAGCCGTTTTCCGATTCAGGAAGTTACAGCTTTGCCAAAACCTCTGGAACGCGCATTTCAAGCGACAGTGCTTGTGGATGGTAAGCGACATTTACAGGTAATTGTCTCTCATCTAATACCCAACTATCCTATGAGCGATGCTGTGAGATTAGCTCAAGGTTGGTATGATATTCGCGCAGCACAAGCTTCTTATATTGCCAATGTTGTTAAGCAGCGCAAAGTACCAAATATTATGATATGCGACTGTAATTTTACTGAGTCATCTGAAACTTATATGCTGACGCGCAAAGCAATGCACGATAGCTTTTATGATGTGGGATGGGGTTTTGGACACACGATGACAGGTCCGTTTTTCCCTGTAGGACGCATTGATTATATTTGGTATACAAAAGAATTACAGCCTATTGAGGCTTATGTCCCTTCTGGAGGTGGTTCTGACCATCTTGCGGTAATCGCAAAATTGGCGATTAGGTAATGGGGAGAGGGGAGGTTTCAAGGGTAAGTATTTAACGCATTTCCGCTGCGTCTCATCGAGACTATGTTGAGTCAGAATTTAGCCTTGCCTTTCCCAAGGTATCTGCACAAGTGCTCAATCAATTTTTGCAACAGCGCCAAACTCAAAACGAAAATGCTGTGATTCGTGCTGTTCGAGAGTGGATTCAAACTAACTAGTAGTCCACGACACCAACTTTGCTTATTCTTCTTTCTCTTCCTTTGCGTTCTTGGCGCCTTGGCGGTTCGTTCTTAACCAATGTTAAATATGTAGCAAGTTAGCAAGTACTTGCGGCAGCGGCAACACAATTACGATTAACAAAGCCATTGCTAGCAATCCCGCTATATCACGCTTATTATCAAGTTCTGTTACATCATTTAAAGCAGGTTCATCAATTAATGGTAAGAACAATAAAATAAGTGCCCACGGAAAAAATTCTGGCTGTATCAAAGAAAGTAGCAGCAGTAACAAGCGAGAAATTTGACCAATAACAACTGCTGTTCTTTGTCCAAACATCGCATGGACTATGTGACCTCCATCTAGTTGTCCTACTGGCATTAAATTCAGTGCTGTTACAATTAGTCCTAAAAAACCAGCGACTGCCACTGGATGCATATGAATAGCTGAGTTTGATGTTAGCTGACTTCCCAGAGCTAGCTTTGAAAGTAGCGCCAGTAAAATTGAATATTGGGGATTGAGCGCATTCGTATTGAGCAATCCTGTTTTTTCTGGCTGGGCAACTATGTCGGAATGAGCCAAACCCCATACCAGAAGTGGTAAGGTCATGATAAACCCAGCAAGAGGTCCTGCGATACTGACGTCGAATAAAGCTTTGCGGTTGGGAATTGGACTACGCATTTGAATAAATGCACCGAAAGTTCCCAAAAACAAAGGCATTGGGATAAAGTAAGGCAGGGTTGAACGAATTTTGTAGAATCGTGCCGTTAAGTAGTGACAAAGTTCGTGCGTACCCAGAATTGTTATCAAGGCTAAGGCATAAGGCAATCCCTTGAGAAGTTCGGCTGGATTGGATGTAAGCATTGTAGGATTGACACCAGCAAATCGCACACCCACCAAGGTAGTCGTTACCAATGTCAGTGCTAGGAGTATGAGCGCTAATCCTGGTCGTGTTATCTTTTGTTGAGCGCGACTATTAGGTTTTGCCAATTGAGGATTAGGAACAAGCACGAAGAAAGGTTTACTACTGAAACCTTCTTGAAAGATGATGAGAAAGCGATCGCCAAATTCTTTCTCAACATTTGCCTTAATCCGCTCGTAGGCGTTGCCTGGTGTCGTCCTCAATTGACCTCGACAAATGATTGCCTGGGGTCGATACTCAATGTTTTGAATGTAGTATACAGACCAGGGAAAACAATTTCTTAGCTGGGTTTCTTCCGTTGGGTCAATGGGACGCACTGGTGCTGGTTCTGCGATATTATGTATATCCGGTTGTGATTGTGGTACTTTTTGTGGTTCAGTATGAGTCCCCTTTAGCGAGTGACGCCCCCACTGAAACAATACCCAGTATAACAGAGGACAGACAATTAAAGGCCAAATCATCAACGCTTTTGGCGGAGGTTGTTTTGCCCCGTATGCTATTGTCCAAGTTGTCCATAGCAGTGCTGGTATCATGAGTACTAGCCACAACAGCCACACAGGCGTTTTGGTGATTTGAGCAACACTGCGGTGCAGCATCCAATAAGTGATTAGTCCCAGTAGAAGAAGAAACCAAAAATTCATGTGACTTTCAGTTGTTTTAAGATGTTAAATCTTGCTTGTCGTCAAGCGCTTTGCAGCCCCAACCACAAGCATATGCCCCCAAAATTCAATTTTTCTGACAACAGTCAACAGTCCTGGTAAATTTTGCGTTTCTACTTCAATTGTCCAACACTGTCACCTGATTTTCGACAACTCCTCATCTAACAGTTTTTCTCATGTGTTCCTTGCCTCAAGAGTCCAATAATTATACGGCAAAGCTACCACGAGCGGTCTTCTCTAACGAAGTCCTGATTTGTGAAAACCCCCGCTCGGATTTGGTCCTAAGTACAATTTTTGCATTTCCACCAAACAGAGACACATTAGGGGGGACTGCTTATTTTATTGTAAGAAACGAAGGCAATATTCTCATAGATTGTCCAGCTTGGGATCAAATTCATCAAGATTTTTTGCAATCGCATGGAGGAGTCCGCCACCTATTTCTGACTCATCGAGACGCTATTGGCAAAACAGCAGAAATTCAGAAAACTTTCAGTTGTGAAGTTTTGATTCAGGAGCAAGAAGCTTACTTATTACCCGGAGTAGATGTAACTACCTTTAATATAGATTTTACCTTGAATTCAACAGCGCAATTAATTTGGACACCTGGTCATTCTCCTGGCTCATCAAGTCTATACTACCAAGAGCGAGGAGGCGTACTATTTACCGGACGTCATATTCTCCCCAACCAGCAAGGTGAACCTGTACCCCTACGAAGGGCTAAAACTTTTCACTGGTTCCGACAAATCAAAAGTGTCAAGTTACTATTAGAGCGGTTCACGCCAGAAACACTACAATACATTTGCCCTGGCGCTAACACAGGCTTTCTCCGGGGAAAGCGCGTTATCGATAATGCTTATACGCGTTTGGCTTGTGTTGATTTAACTGTGTTAAGACAAGCAAAAGCGATGTTTTGAGAAAGTACATTCGCAGCAAGTCATCAGAAAGTGAGCAAAAGTGAGTAAGTGTTAGGGTTGTAGCTGCTGTTGATGTTCCCCTGCTTTCTCACTCCCTCACTCCCAGCCTACGGCTCGCTGCGCTAACACTCCCTATCCTCTTCTCATGCTGCGCCTGCTACTACAGAGTTTTTCGCCAAAAGTTCTATAGCTGCTTGATATTGAACATCTGCTTTTGTGCCAATCTGTTCGCGAGTGATTGGTTCAGAGGAAATCAATTTGTCTGGCTTTATACCCAGTTTATTGATATCGCGGTGGTTGGGGGTTTCATACTTAGCAATAGTCACAGCTAAGCCAGAACCATCGGATAATTCAAATAAGGACTGGATTAAACCCTTGCCAAAGGTGGTTTCTCCTACTAAAGTCCCACGACCATTATCTTGCAACGCACCAGCAAGAATCTCGCTAGCACTGGCGCTTCCTTGATTGACCAAAACCACTAGTGGATCACGAGTCATGGCTGGGCCAAATGCTTCAAAGCTCCCCTGAGTGCCTTGACGATTCACTGTGTAAACAATGGTACCAGATTCTAACCACAAGCGGGCAATCTCAACTCCAGCTTGTAATAGTCCGCCTGGGTTATTTCGCAAATCGAGAATGTAGGCATCAGCGCCTTTTTTTTCTAAACTGGAAATAGCATGTGCTAACTCCATAGGAGCATTGGCGTTAAACTGTGTGAGGCGAAGATAGCCGATAGACTTTCCTTGAGGGAAAGAGCGTAGTTCTGCTACGACTGGGTTGAGTGCAATGCGATCGCGCACCAGTTGAACTTGCCATTCTTCCTTGTCTCGTTGCATGAACAAAGTAACAGAACTACCAATCGCCCCCCGCATTTTGGCTGCAGCTTCGTCAAGGGTAAGTTTTTGTGTGGAGATACCCTCAATTTTTAAGATGCGATCGCGCGGTCTAATTCCAGCTTTTTCTGCTGGTGAACCTGCTATGGGGGCCAAAACCTCTAATAAACCCGTCTCGGCATTGAGAGCGATTTGCAATCCAACTCCTGTGAGTTCCCCAGAAGTATTGACCTGTAGACTGCGGTACTGTTCTGGATTTAAAAAACGGGTAAAAGGGTCGTCAAGACTCTGGAGCATGTTTTGAATTGCTGAATAAGCAGATTGGTCATCTTTGAGCGGCTTTGCCAGAGCCTTTTGCCGTACCGACGCCCAGTTTTGATGATTAAATGTTTCATCCAAATATGTCCGATTAACAATTCTCCACACTTGTGCTACTAGCTTTTGTTCGTCGCTCAAAGCCAAGGCAGGTTGACAAAAACCGCAAAAACCTACCCAAAACGCCAATAACAGGGATAATCCCGCCCGAAAAACTTTCTTCTGCATGAATCCCATTTTTACTTCCACTTTCAACCCAAATTGCCAGAGTTTGCCTAAGCGTCTTTACTTTTTGATGAAATCTGTCTCTCGACTATGTTACTTTTTTTATAGAAGTGGTGCATTGCTCTCATCTAATTGTTCAGTCAAGATCAAATTAAAGAGCGCACATTCTACTTCCAAAAAGATAAAATCGAGATTGTGTCCACCACCACTGTGTGTTTGACGCCAAAGAGAACGCAATACATACCCTCTTTTCAGAGTGTAAAGTTTTTTTTAAACTTTTAACATTCTGACTGCTCAAGAATAAATGAGCAAATGCCTGTTTAACTAAAATCCCAAAGCTGAAACAATTTGGGAAGTTTATCAACCGCGAATCGATTTTTAGGAACCTGAGCTTGTATGGCTAATGTTTACGACTGGTTTGAGGAGCGCTTAGAGATTCAAGCGCTTGCTGAGGACGTCACCAGCAAGTATGTCCCTCCTCACGTCAATATCTTCTACTGCTTGGGTGGAATCACTCTGACGTGCTTTCTTATCCAGTTCGCGACTGGATTTGCCATGACATTCTACTACAGACCAACTGTTGCTGAAGCGTATACCTCAGTACAGCACATCATGAATGATGTGAACTTTGGCTGGCTCATTCGTTCCATCCACCGCTGGTCTGCCAGTATGATGGTGCTGATGATGATTTTGCACGTCTTCCGGATCTACCTGACAGGTGGCTTTAAAAAGCCCCGCGAATTGACTTGGGTGAGTGGTGTCATTCTAGCTGTGATCACAGTTTCTTTTGGTGTGACTGGCTATTCATTGCCTTGGGACCAAGTTGGCTACTGGGCGGTGAAAATTGTAAGTGGTGTACCAGAAGCAATTCCCGTCGTCGGTACCCTGATGGCTGACTTACTACGTGGGGGCTCCAGCGTAGGTCAAGCGACACTGACTCGTTACTACAGCGCACACACCTTTGTGCTGCCTTGGCTAATTGCCGTCTTCATGCTGTTCCACTTCTTGATGATTCGTAAACAAGGGATTTCCGGCCCATTGTAATCGCAAGTTGTGAACGGTTGGGCATAAACTGTTAGTTTCAAGATCGAGTCTTTCTGTTCTAAACTTATGGAAAGTTAAACACTAAACATAACAAATCAAAGAGCACCCCACTCGCATCTTAAGCTAAAAGTTAATGCCCACACTTGTGATGGTTTTGACAAAAGCTTGAAATTAATTTCAGCAGGAGAGCACATTAAAAAATGGCGACACAGAAAAAACCTGACCTGAGCGATCCAAACTTAATAGCCAAACTAGCAAAAGGCATGGGTCACAATTACTACGGCGAACCAGCTTGGCCTAATGACCTGCTGTACGTCTTCCCAATTGTGATTATGGGATCTTTTGCTTGTATCGTGGCTTTATCTGTATTAGATCCAGTCATGAGTGGAGAACCAGCGAATCCCTTCGCTACACCGCTGGAAATTCTACCAGAATGGTATCTCTATCCCGTATTTCAGATTTTGCGTTCAGTTCCTAACAAGCTGTTAGGGGTGGTACTCATGGGTTCCGTACCCTTAGGACTGATCCTCGTTCCCTTTATTGAGAACGTGAATAAGTTCCAAAACCCCTTCCGCCGTCCAGTAGCAACTACGGTATTCTTATTCGGTACCTTGGTGACCTTATGGTTGGGAATTGGTGCAACTTTCCCAATTGATAAGTCCTTTACTTTTGGACTGTTCTAAATTAGTTACCTAAAGAAATACGGGCATTGCATTAGCTACCAAGTTTGAGGTTCTACATAGAACCTCAAACTTTCTTTAACTGAGCCTGCACTGGCTAGATAAACCAGTGGCTCGGCTTCAGCTTTGTGCTAAAATAGATTGCATCATTCAAAAGGTGGAAACCTACTTTGTTGATTGCAGCATAGGAACCCAACACTCGAATTAACAAGCAAATAACACTCAGCCTACTTGGGCACCATGTGGTGTGCTGGGAACCAAAGCAGTTGGGATATATGAAGCGAAATCTTCTTAAAATCCCCGGTCATGACAACGAAGAAACGTCCACACAAAGTTCTTTGAAAGCTCTTTGTTTCTGGAAAAGTACAAGATGTGCTTTTCTTGAGAAATAAACAGGCGTTAACTTTCATTAACCAGGTTGCATTTCGGATTTAAATTTTGTATGGACACTATATTGCAGAAAATAAAATCTGTAATATACAAAAGGTACAAACATTTTTCACTCACTTATCATAAGTCAAGGTCAATGCTAAGCATCGTGCAGCAAGACCATCTGACGGTGAAGAGCGAACTGAAGCTTCTAAATCAGGTGCAACAATGGTTTGAACGATTTTGTCTACAACACTTGTTTCAACTTGGTTGGTCAGAAAGTCAACTCTATCGCCTCAACCTAGCGTTAGCAGAAGGCTTTACCAACGCCGTACGTCACGCTCATCATGCTTTACCTCCGGAAACAGCCATAGAAATTGATGTTTCTTTATGGATGGATCGCTTAGAGATGAGAATCTGGGATTATGGAAAACCTTTCAATCCTGATGCGCTTGAAGAACCAGAGCCAGGTACACTTCAAGTAGGAGGATATGGATGGTTTCTTCTGCGGCGTTTGGCTGACCACGTTGTCTATGAACGTGGTGTAGATGGGAGAAATTGCTTGCTCATCGTCAAGTATGGTTTACAGGGGCAGCCGTAAGAGTTTTCAATAAAATTGACTACAAAATAGTAGTTTGAGAATGCTAATCTCGAAGCAAAGTAGTCAATTATGGATAAAATTCTCACAGAAAAACCTATAGATTTCAGTCAAAATTCCCACACTAAAGTAAATCACGTCTTCGTGTTCCTAGAAGTTTTTGAGGGAGAAGGCGGAATTCAATCATATGTAAAGGATATTTTTCGAGCCTACCTAGCACTTGACGAACCTTTCTATGCAGAGGTATTTTTACTCAGAGACAGTCATAACTGCTCAAATCCTTTTGAGTCAGACCGTTTAAAATTTCATTACTTCAAATCACAGTCTCCTCAACTGGGACGAGTCAGAATCACTCTAGCATTACTTTCCCATCTGTTGCGTCAGCGACCAAGTCACGTTTTCTGCGGTCATGTAAACCTTGCCCCCTTAGTTGCTTTGTTGTGTCAACCTTTGGGAATACCTTACACGGTTATGACTCATGGTAAAGAAGTTTGGCAGGCGTTACCAACCCCCATGAAGTCTAGTTTGCAAAAAGCAGCACAAATTTGGACAGTCAGTCGTTACACTCGTCAAATCGCCTGTGCTGTCAATAAGCTTGACTCTAACAAAGTCAAACTATTACCTTGTGCTGTGAATGGTAATAACTTTACCCCAGGAACAAAATCGACTGTGTTGTTAGAACGCTATAATTTAACAACAGCAAAAGTACTGATGACCGTGGCGCGACTGTGGTCTGGTGATATTTATAAAGGTGTAGATGTCACAATTCAAGCGTTACCGCAAATAGCTGAGGTTTTCCCTGAGGTAAAATATTTAGTTATTGGTCGTGGCGATGATCGACCTCGATTAGCCAAACTTGCTCAAGATTTAGGCGTTGGCAATCGCGTTGTCTTTGCTGGGTTCGTTCCCACAGAAGAATTAGTAGAACACTACCGTCTTGCTGATGCTTACGTAATGCCTTCTGCTGAAGGTTTTGGCATTGTCTACCTAGAAGCGATGGCTTGTGGTATCCCCGTGTTGTCTGGTGATGCAGATGGATCAGCCGAGCCGTTGCAGGATGGTAAACTGGGGTGGCGCGTTCCACACCGCGATCCAAATGCAGTGGCGCAAGCTTGTATAGAAATACTCAAAGGAGATGATCAACGTTGTGATGGGCGATGGTTGCGAGAACAGGCGATCGCTCTATTTGGTATCGATACTTTTGCGCTGCGCTTGCAAGAGCAGCTTAAGTCTTGCGTTAAGAGTTCATAGTCACCCATTGCATCTTTGTTGAGTTTTGTGACTCATTTATATTAAGAATTAATGAGTTACTATTGACTTTTTCGCTTTAATGGAGTTAAAGGCCGACGTTGTACTTGTCAGTGTATGCACAGCATGACTAGGACTGTGTTAATAAAATCGCTATCCTAGAGGGAGAGCAAGAGACATTTAAAAAATGAGCCTTAAAACGTTTCAGCTTAATCTATCTAATTTACGCCCTTGGCTCACCTTGCTAGCAATTACATGGTTGCTGGCGTCATTAGGCTTGGGCTGGTTGGTTAACTCCTTGGTGATTATTATTGGGCTATTGTTGTTGGCACCCATTCTCATTTTTTTTGGGTTTCGCTTCTGGCTGCAATACAACTTGGTAACCGATCAATGTCCCGTTTGTAGATACCAATTTACGGGTTTAAAGCAGTCTCAGTTGCAGTGTCCTAATTGTGGGGAACAGTTGATGGTGCAACAGGGACATTTTCAGCGCTTAACTCCAGAAGGCACAATTGATGTGACAGCAATTGAAGTACCGAGTAAATCACTTGATGATTAGCAGTTTTCAATTGGGTAAAACACAGATCCTTCCTGTGACGGCACAGAGCATTGCTCTGTGCCTTTTGCACGTGTTAGAATCCTTGCCTTCGCTACGCGAACAGCCCAATCACAGGTGAATGCCGTTGAGTTGCATATAACTTAACAACCAATTTGCCGCTGTTGCCCTCCGTGTTTGCCGAGGTCCAAATTCACCAATTTTATAACCTTTGAAACCTAGTTTTTCTTTCAATGACTGTTTGTTCTCTTGAGGAATAGAACGAGTCAGCTTGACAGTTGCAGGGCGACTATCGATAAAATCTGGTGGTTGTGGGTACTCATCCCGCCATTCTGGTGCGACTTGGTGAGTGTCCCACCCTCCTGTTGACGAGTCATAGCGATACCCCAAGCAATGCCATACCAATTGGTTGACTGTCGCATCATCAATCTCCTCATTCAAGATTGCCCAAATAGTTTCTGTTGTTAATGGTGGCAAGTTAGACATACACAAGTTAGTTGGAATTTAAAATTCTTTGGTGGATCATAAACAAGGTAAACTGAAAATAGTAAAGACTTGACCAGTTAATGCAGAATACCACACCGCACCCAAAGCAAGTCCGCGCTCATGTATTCATTTCTGGAAGAGTTCAAGGAGTAGGGTATCGCTACTCCACCGTGGATACAGCTATCCAACTTGGATTGACAGGTTGGGTACGAAATCTTCCAGATGGTCGCGTGGAAGCAGTGTTTGAAGGTAGTCAAACGGTTGTAGGACAAATGATTCGTTGGTGTTACCAAGGACCACCCGCTGCGATGGTTCAAAAAGTTTTGATAGCATACGAGGAACCAGAAAATTTACGGGGATTTGAAGTTAGGCGTTTTGAAAAGTCTGAACTGGGTCAAGAAGAAGGAGTATAAGGGCTTCGCCGTGAGCGCTTAGCCGAACGGTATAATTGCAGATCAAGGATGTAACTTATTGTTGTAGATGTCTATTTATACCTCAAGAAAACAGAAGTTCAGCCCAACAGTTCAGTCAAACTCTCAAGCTAGTGCAGGCGCTAGTAATACTCCTTAGATGAATTGGCGTAAATCAATACAGAGTGTTTGTGTTGGCGGTTTATTAATTGCGCTTTTGATATGGGCAGCAAATATCAGTTTTTCTTCCTCACAGAGTAAAGTTAGTAGCAAGGATACGACAGTAAAACAACTGCCTACAGAACTTTCAGGAGAAGAAATTCAGAAGCAGGCGCGGGTAATCACAGTCAAAGTCATATCAAAGAACTTCTTAGGCTCCGGTATTATACTAAAAAAACAAAAATCAGTTTATACAGTTGTCACAAATGCTCATGTGCTGCGAGCAGACAAGCCCCCTTATCGTATTCAAACTTTTGATGGTCGCATTTGGCAAGCCAAGACATTGAGTGCAATATCTCTACAAGGCAATGATTTAGCAATATTGCAGTTTCGCCCCACTAAAGCTGTTTATGCTGTCGCGTCTGTTGGTTCTTTTCCCAAAGAGGGGGATGAGGTGTTTGCAGCGGGGTTTCCGTTTGAAGAAGAGAAACAAGAGGCAAAAAACTTTACCTTCACCACTGGAAAGGTGTCGTTGGTATTACCCAAAGCTTTGGAGGGAGGTTACCAGATTGGTTACACCAATGATATCCAAAAAGGTATGAGTGGCGGACCATTGCTCAATCGTCGGGGTGAGGTTGTGGGTGTGAACGGGATGCACGCCTATCCGTTGTGGGATGCACCTTCAGTGTTTTTTGATGGTAAAGAAGCTGATGAAAAGTTGCACAAGATGATTGTGCGCTTGAGTTGGGCTGTGCCAATTAAGACAGTAGTACAAGTTCGCTGACTTATCTTAATCATTTTTTACTTTAAAAATATCAGTAAAACTGATATATCTAGGCATGAACCGAAATGTTGCCATTTGGGTTTGTTGTTTAATTTGTTCTTCCAAACCAAAGCTTTACCTTTTTAGTCAACTGCACTTATGAAATTGGGAATGTCTAGTCAAGTTTTGACGTGGAGTGTGAGAGTTTTCAGTCTAGCTACGCTGACTACTATTGCCACAACTATAACTCTAAATCAACCCAGCTACGCAGAAAGTCCAACCTTCTCCTGCGGTAAAAGCAACGGTGTACCCACAACATTTGTCCGTACACAAGACGGAAAAGACCTGCCGGTGATTCGCTGGTTTTCCAAGTATTTTAGCGGTACAGGATTGACACCTGAGCAACGCTGTCTGGAAGTCTCTCGCAGATTTCAGAGGAGCTATGACAACGGTACGCTCAGATATATTAAGCCAGGTACGCTCAAGGGACAACCTGTTGTGTGCGCTGTTGCTGAAAAAAGCGCTGCTTGTACAGATACGACTTTGTTATTTACTCTCAAACGTGACAGCGATGCCGACGCTACTGCACGTCAGTTATTTGATCGCCGTGCCTTGGCGGCTGGAAAGACAGTGAATCAAAATGGCGGCGACAGAAGCAACGATCCCGTCAATATTGATGTCGAAGCATATCTATACTTTACTAAAAATTGAATATTGAATAATGAACTTTTATTATCGGCTCGCGCCAGCAGTAATTGGGGTATCAATCGCCGTTGTGCAGACGCAAGTGGCTGTGGCACTATCTCCAGCTGAGGTGAATAAAACTGCCAAGGAAATCACAGTACTGATCCAAAGTAAAAAGCCCAGGTACGGTTCCGGGGTGATTATCAAGAAAGAGGGCAATACTTACACTGTTCTGACATCATATCATGTGGTAGAAGTGGCAGATAAATATGAAATTGTTACTCCTGATGGTCAGCGCCATTCACTAAACTACAGCAGTGTGAAACCATTACAAACAGAAGTAGACTTAGCTGTGGTGCAGTTTACTAGCAGTCAAAATTACACTGTTGCCAAGATAGGTAACTCTGACAGCAGTACAGAAGGCACAACAGCTTATATAGCTGGGTTTCCTGCACCAACATTCGCGATTAATCAGTCAACTTACACTTTCAGTGATGGGCGGATTACTGCTAATGCCTCAAAACCGTTGCGTGATGGCTATGCCTTGGTCTACAGCAATAATACGTCAGACGGCATGAGTGGTGGTGCAGTCTTGAATGAAAAAGGTGAATTGGTAGGAGTTCACGGTCGGGCAGACAAAGATGAGAAAAAAAGTAAAACAGGCTTTAACTTGGGCATTCCCATCAACACCTTTTTGAGACTGTCAGCAAAAGTTGGGGTAGATGTGGGAGTTTCTGCACCTAATACTCAAGTAGCGACAAAACCTATAGCTGCCGACTTTTATATTCAGGGTCTGAATAAGTATAGCAAAGGAGATTTGAAAGCAGCCATTAATGATTATACAGAAGCGATTCGCCTAAATCCCAACTATGCTTATGCCTACGGTGACCGGGGTCTTGCCCGCTTTGACTCAGGAGACAAGCAGGGGGCAATTGACGATTTGAACCAAGCCTTGCGGATTGATCGCAACTTGGCCCCAGCCTATAACGCCCGGGGTTTTGTCCGCTACAAGTTGGGAGACAAGCAGGGGTCAATTAGCGATTTCAACTCTGCTCTACGGATTAATCCCAACTTTGCCCTAGCCTATGTCAACCGGGGTAATGCTCGCGATGACTTAGGAGACCCGCAGGGGGCAATCGCCGACTACAATATTGCGCTACGGATTAATCCCAACTTTGCAGTTACCTACTACGAGCGAGGTGTTACCCGCTACAGATTAGGAGACAAGCAGGGGGCAATTGCTGATTATACGGAAGCCATTCACTTCAATTCCAACTATGTCAGTGCCTACAACAATCGGGGTCACATCCGCTACAACTTAGGAGATAAGCAGGGGGCAATTGCTGATTACAACTCTGCCCTGCGGATTAATCCCAACTATGCCCACGCCTACTACAACCGGGGTATTGCCCGTTCCGACTTGGGAGACAAGCAGGGGGCGATCGCTGATTTGCAAAAAGCAGTTGACCTGTATCGACAACAAGGAAATACAGCTTATTACCAAAAAGCGCTGGAGTTGATTAAGAAGCTTCAGCAGTAGGCAGGTGGGGAGATGGGTAGATGATTCTTGCTGTCTGTGTCGTAGATAGCATCTTCTTCGCTGTAGCCTTTCAATAATTGCTCAACAGCAAGACGATGCCATGCTTTGTCATCTTCATTGAATTTCAAACGATTTCATCATTGTCTCTGCCGTTTCGATAAACTCATCATAATTATTTTTTTCTGCTGTGTAAGTAATGACATATGCCTTATCACCTTTTAAAGTAAAAACTTGCAAATTTTGTAAAGTTTTTTCTCCATGTTTTACAGTAAACAATAATACTTTTCCTCGTCTCTTGGCAAGAAAAGAGTCACTTGACTTGATTTGATTTACTTTTAATAGATTGTTATTTTCCTTCATTAACTCATTGCTAAATTCCTCTAATGTTCCTGAAAAATCTTCAACGCTTATAATCACCTTTTCTTGAAAATTATCTGTATCACTTTGTTTGGGAGATACAAATGTAGCCACTTCTCCTGCAATAGGATTGGTGAAATCAGGGATTTTCCAGCTTTGAGGATATTTTATTTTTATCCCAAAGTTAGGATCTTCATATGGTAGAAAACTTTCTGGAGTAGGAGGTTTAAAAATATAAATTGTAGCAACGCTTGTAGCAAGTACTGCTGCAATTCCCGATGCAATGAAAAGTTTTTTGGGTACTCCTGGTGGCTGGGTTGGTGGTTTTGTTGTAAAAACTTTCTTGTCAGGCTGCTTCTGCGTTTGATTACTAACTGAAGTATCAGGTAATAGTGTTTTTAAAGCTTGCAAAACTTCATCTGCTGACTGGTAACGCTGACGATAGTCATAACGGATCATTTTGTCTATAATATTAGCTAGCTTAGGACTAACTTGTGCTTGATTTTGCCAAATAATTTCTCCTGTTTTGGAGTCTGTTGGGAATCCTCGGCGTCTTGGATCGGGATTCATCCCTGTCAAAGCTTGAATACAAATAACTCCAACTGCATAGATGTCACTGCTTAATGTTGGTTGACCATTGGCTTGTTCGCTTGGCACATAACCAGGAGTACCAATAGCAACAGTAAACTGAGTTTGTCCTTGAGCATTAGCTATTTGAGTGGTGACTTGCTTGACTGCACCAAAGTCAATCAGCACAATCTTGCCATCTGACTCACGTCGCATAATATTCGAGGGTTTTAAATCTCGATGAATGACCCGTTTTTGATGAACAAAGGCTAAGACTTCTAAAATCTCTCTTAAAAGCTTAATCACCTCAGCTTCACTGAGTTGTCTTTTGGAAAAAACTTCTTGGTTGAGATCTTGACCTTTAATGTATTCCTGAACGATATAAAATTCTTGATTTTGTTCACAATGTG
>NZ_CAWPKW010000042.1:0-16958 GCF_963888615.1 Brasilonema octagenarum UFV-OR1
CGGCACGTCTGAGCGCAGAGCGCACGCGGCTTGGGCGAACGACGAACGCAGTCGCTCATGGGGGAAACCACGCCACACGCTACAAGTCGGTAGAGCCGCCCAACGCAGTGGCTCCCCAAGACCGCGCTGGCTCACTTGTGAGTTCTGTTCTATAGTTTCTTCTCCAATATTTAAGTTTGTCCATAGAAATTGACTTAGTGACAACATTCACTCCAGTTCCTCGCCAAGCAACTTCTGAATCTGTTGTAAAAACAGCACATTCTAATTGTTCTAGCTTAATATTCCAATACTCACTAAATCTGCTTTTCAAAGTTATGACTTGCTCAAAAACTTTATTTCTATGCTTATTTCTTCTTTTCCTTTCTGTTGCTCCTGTTGCTTCTGTATCAATAAATTTTGTTTCTATTAAGAAGATATTACCTAAGGAACTTAGATAAACGAAATCACACTTACCCAAATCTGTATAGTCAGCGATTGGCGACTTTTCAAATAACAGTAATTCACAGCAGAAAGGAAATATCCGTTCAATATTCAAGAACAAATAAGCCTGCAATAGGAGTTCGTTATCGTAAGGAAAACTCACAACACCCTCAAAAAATCTTTTAATCTCTTCCTGAGATTGGGGTTGAATTCTTTTACAATGTACAACAAAATTCTTTACCTCATCTGCGATCATGCAGTTTTCGTTTCCTCCTCCTTATTAACACACATTCACCATGCATCAAAATATACACTGTATTGAAAAAACAAAACATCCGCATAAGTAATGAAAAAACGAGCCTATTTTCATTTACTTACGGTAAATTATTGAGAGACTAATTGTATTTATTCAAGCATTTGTATACGTAATAATACTGTATTTAGGTGACATCCTGACCCTCTGGTAGTAATGCCATTTCACCAAAGGCTTGATACAAATGATTTTTCTCCAATTATTTCCCCCCCACTCTCTAGTAGAATTTACAGCAATTTTCAGCTAAATAGACCACATTGTAAGGGCGCAACAGCCTTAGTATCCATGCTTGATTTGCGCAAAACCTTATGGAAGCTTGTAATTCAAATAGATGAAAAATGCTGTAATATTTTTACACGTATGCAGGAGTCATCACTAATTAACGGGACTTGATATTACAGATAATCAGATTCCCGACTTATGCAACAAGTCGGGAATCTTGCAACCTCTGGCAATTAATGACATGAACCACAATCGCTCTTTGATTAAACATCAGCAAGCGATTGTGGATAAGCAGAGAATCTAGCATTTAGAAGAGCCTGAACAGTTGTTCTAGAATCTTGCACCCAAAATTGTCGTCCAAAACGGACAAGTTGACGGGAAGTTCCGGCTTGTACAATTCCTATAACTGGAACTTTTGCTTTTTCTTTGTCTCCTGAGTATTCTTGCAAAATTGTTCTGAGGCGATGTTGTTCTTCAATTGTGGCTGCTTGTTGAGGATTCAATTGCACCATAACCAACTGTACTGTTTCTACTAGCTCTACATCTTCAACAATCAATTGATTTTGGTCGTCGCGTCGGTCTACTTTTCCCCAAATTATTAACCGAGAGTCAATTTGGAGCAAAGAGTGAATCCGCTCATAAATTTTAGGAAAGACGATGGCTTCTAATTGTGTGGTTAAATCTTCGATTTGTAAAATAGCCATTGGCTCGCCTTTTTTTGTCATGACTTTCTTAACGCCATTGAGCATGACAACCGCACAAATCGTACTTTCTTCTTTCTGTGCGCCAAGCTGCGAAAGGTTTATCGGAGCTAGAACACGTGCTGAATTACTAATAGCTTTGAGTGGATGATCTGATACATAAAATCCTAAAAGCTCCTTTTCCATTTGCAACTTTTTCTGTGGGGGAAAATCAGGAACTTTTTGAGCTTTGGGAGCTGTATCAAAGTTATTTTGGTTTTTATTAGTGGTAGCGGCAGTAGAAAATGCGCCGCCGAACAAATCAAAGAGATTTCCCTGTCCGCTCGCTCTGTCTCTGGCACGAGATTGTGCCCAGTCGTATACTAGTTCTAAGTCGCGAAGTAACTGGTAGCGATTGGAGTCAATTGTGTCAAACGCTCCACAAGAAATCAGCGCTTCTAAACTACGGCGGTTGACAGCACGCAAATCCATGCGATCGCAAAAATCAGCTAGAGACTTAAACTCGCCTCCTTCCTTTCTCGCTTCCAAAATACAGGCTATTGCGTTCTGTCCCACGTTACGAACAGCAGATAATCCAAACAAAATGTTGTTACCTGACGGTGTAAAATCTACACCAGAGCGATTGATATCTGGCGGCTCTATATGAATTTTCATATTTGCGCAGCTGGAAATATATTTCTGCACCTTGTCTGTGTCATCGCTGTTAGCCGTCAACAGCGCCGCCATGTATTCCAACCGATAGTTCGCTTTTAAATACGCAGTTTGATATGTAACATAAGCATATGCCGTTGAATGGGATTTATTAAAACAATTAGAAGCAACTAAGCCATCTTTAATAACAAAATTATGGTCGCGCTCTACCCCAATGTCATAGACATTTTGCGTCCCTAAACTTTTTCGAGTGACAATTTTAACCATTTTCTTAGCCCCTAAAAGCGATAAAATCAATTAATTTCTAAAATTGTCAAAAGCGTGTAACGCTCATTTTGACAGCAATAAATATTAATTTAGTCCAATTAAAGCTTCGACAACGCTAGCGCTTCAACATTTAAGTAGAATATCTGCACAGCCCAATCTAGTGGGCAGAAGTCGTCAAAGTGTACTAAAATCAAGGACTTGAGTCGTAATATAAAGTAATCATGGCGTCCATCCGCGAGTTGCACACACAGCTAATTAATAAAGAACGCTCTGCAGTTGAAATTACGCGAGTTGCATTAGAGCGCATTCAAGCATTAGAGCCAAAATTGCACAGTTTTTTATGCGTGACTGCCGAGAGGGCACTAGAGCAAGCGCAGCAAGTGGATGCTAAAATTGCCGCTGGGGAAGAAATCAGCATACTCACAGGGATACCGATTGGAATCAAAGATAATCTGTGTACCAAAGGAATTCCCACCACCTGCGCCTCTCGAATTCTAGAAAATTTTGTACCACCTTATGAATCAACTGTCACCCAAAAACTGGCAGATGCTGGTGCGGTGATGGTAGGTAAAACAAATTTGGATGAGTTTGCGATGGGAGGTTCCACAGAAAACTCTGCCTTTAAACTCACGGCTAATCCTTGGGATTTGTCGCGGGTTCCAGGTGGTTCTTCTGGTGGTTCAGCAGCAGCAGTCGCAGCAGGAGAATGTGTTGTTTCTCTGGGTTCTGATACTGGTGGTTCGATTAGACAACCAGCCTCTTTCTGTGGTGTTGTGGGAATGAAGCCAACTTATGGACTCGTTTCTCGCTATGGCTTGGTGGCTTTTGCTTCCTCTTTGGATCAAATTGGACCATTTGCACGCACAGTAGAAGATGCAGCGATATTATTGAAGGCGATCGCCGGTTACGATTCCAAAGACTCCACTAGTCTGAAAGTCGAAATACCTGATTACACCGCCAACTTAAAACCAGAACTTCCTAAAGGAAAGCTCAGAATTGGTGTGATCAAAGAAACTTTTGGTGAAGGTTTGGACTCACAAGTCGAAGAAGCTGTCAACAAGGCGATTAAACAATTAAAAGAGTTGGGAGCAGAAATTCAAGAAATTTCTTGTCCTCGGTTTAGGTATGGCTTACCCAGCTATTACATTATTGCTCCATCTGAAGCATCGGCAAACCTAGCTCGCTACGATGGCGTCAAGTATGGCTACCGCGCTCCTGATGCAGATAACTTGATATCAATGTATGCTCGCACCCGCGCCACTGGTTTTGGTACAGAAGTCAAACGCCGGATTATGATTGGAACTTACACCCTTTCGGCTGGTTATTACGATGCTTATTATCTCAAAGCTCAAAAAATTCGCACCCTGATTAAGGAAGACTTTGAAAAAGCTTTTGAGAAAGTTGATGTTTTAGTTTGTCCGACAGCTCCCACCACTGCATTTAAAGCAGGGGAAAAAACTTCAGATCCATTAAGTATGTACTTAATTGACTTGATGACTATTCCCGCTAATCTTGCTGGTTTACCGGGTATAAGCATCCCATGCGGTTTTGATAACAATGGGTTACCAATTGGTTTACAGCTTATCAGTAATGTACTACGAGAAGACCAACTGTTTCAAGTCGCTTATGCTTATGAGCAAGCAACGAGTTGGAAAGAGCGATCGCCACAACTATAGTCCTCTATATATTAGTAGTAATCACTAGTGACTCATTACTATTGACTATTCACTGTTTCTGGGGTGAATGTCACTTGCTTGATACTACCCATACTTCCTAATGGTGCTGGTTGCTTCTTATTCGTAGAAATCAATACCGCACCAGCATTACCAGAACGAACCATCACCTCTTTTTTTGCCGTCCAGGTTTTCTTATCTCCCTTCTTTAATTCACCTTCAAACTCAGTTTTGCCATCTACTTTAACTCGTAGCCATGATTTGTCCTGAAGCTCAAGAGTCACTTCCACTGGAGTTGTTGTCGCCTCTTGGGGTGATGGAGTTGGAGTTATAGTAGTTAGTGCAGATGATGGAGTTGGGGTTATATTAGTTAGTGCAGGTGATAAAGGCTTGGTTTTTGATGAAGTGACACGTGGACTAGCTGGTTTGGAGGATGTTAATGATGAAGTCACAGTTGCAGATTTCGCTTTTTGTTCAGCAGCAAGCGGCGACAAGTTTTTTTGACTAGAAGATTGAACTGAGCGTTGTGGATTGAGAAGAAAAAACAGTCCCAAGGAAGCGACACCTAATAACAGGACGTAAGGTACAAAAAGAGGTATATATATGGTTGGTTTCTCATCTACCACTTGATTATCATTATTTGATTCCTCAGGAGTCAAACAAATATTTGCAACACTTTTTGCTAAAGCAGCACCGTCAAGTCCGATAGCATCTCCATAGTGACGGATAAACCCTTGGACATAAATTGGCTCGGGCAATTCTTCAAATCGCCCTTCTTCCATGGCTTGTAAGATGGCGGGTCGAATACGTGTGTAAGCTGCGAGTTCTTCTAGACGTACTGATCTTTCCTCTCGTGCTTGCCGTAGATGTCCAACTATTTCCGCTAGTTGCTCCTTTTGATCTTTATTTAAGAGCTTCACTTTCTTCTCCTTTATGTTTTAATTTTCATTCAATCACAAGATACTTAATTTTATGTACACTTTTTAACTCATCTTATTTTAAATCATTTTTGATAACAGATTCCTCACTCTCTTTTGATAGAGTTCTTTTGTTAGGCTAAAAATATTGTATTTATAAATACTGACATGATAGCAAAAAAGCTGCAATATTCAGTGCAACTCATATTTTCATTCTTATTTTATGTAGCAGTCGTTGTAGTAATTATCTATTTGGCTGTATGTATATTTCTTTTTCTCAAACAAACGCGATTTCTTTTTTTTCCCTCTGGTGTTATTGAGACAACACCAGAGTTTTATAATTTACGTTCTGAAGAAGTTTGGTTGCCTGTGTCAGCTAAATCAGGTAAGGTAGAACAGATTCATGGTTGGTGGATAGGAGCAGACCAACCAAATGCCAAAGTTTTGCTCTACTTGCACGGTAATAGTGTTAACATTGGTGCAAATGTTACTCGTGCACATTGGTTTCATCAACTAGGGTTTTCAGTATTATTGATTGATTACCGTGGTTTTGGTCGTAGTGAGGGTCGCTTTCCCAATGAATCGCGGGTTTATCAAGATGCAGCAACAGCTTGGAATTACCTAGTGTACCAACAAAAGATTCCACCCAGCAACATTTTGATTTACGGACATTCGCTGGGAGGTGCGATCGCTATTGATTTGGCTCTTAAATCTCCAAACGCTGCTGGCTTGGTTGTAGAAAGCTCTTTTACCTCGATCCGCAAAGTTCTCGCTTACAGGAACAATTTTTGGATGTTTCCAGTCGATCTTATCCTGAGACAGCATTTTGATTCGATCACGAAGGTGCCAAATTTAAAAATGCCAGTTTTGTTTATTCATGGTACTGATGATGTCATTGTACCTGCTTTCATGAGCCAAGACTTATATGCTGCTGCTCCTGAACCAAAAAAATTGATTCTCGTTCCTGGTGCAGCACATAATAACGTGGCACAAGTCGCTCCTTCTGTATATTTAGAAGCTATTCGGTCTTTTGTTATTCTCGTTGAGTCCTGAATTTTTAGCTCTTGAGTACAAACTTTACCAAAAAGAAGAAGAACTCACCTACTCAGAATTTGTTAGTAGGAGATAAAGATTCATACTAATAGAAGACTATACCCATTTTCAATTTTGCTATTCTTAAGTTGACTCATTCTACGTTCTACGTTATTTTTTGTTAAAATATAATTCGTATAATTTTTAGCATGACCTCTACAATTTTCATCCAAGAGGCATTTGTTTCATGCCAAAATTCAACTGTCAAAATTTATTGAATTCTTAGTATGAAACTCTTATAGATGAACACGACATTATTGAGTTAGCAGAATTTTTTGATTTTTCTTATATTCAGAAAAAATAACTCAGTAACAATCCGGAAACATCAGGACACAGTAGAAGAGATTATACAGATAGAACTTCCCTTTGTTTAATTGCCGCAAGAGGCCCCCTACAATGGCTACTACATCATATTTGTTAAAAATTCTTGACAATCCAACTATTGAAATATCTCAAGATGAATTGCGGACGCTTTTAGGTGAAATAGAAGCTGAACTGCATCAGAGCAAAGTCTATCGCCGTGCTGTAGTCATCTTGCAAAAGTTGCTAGGTTCTTCAACTGAGCAAGCCAATGTTCTGTTTAAAGCAGTAGGCAGAGAAGCGATTGGTTTAGCATTTCGGCAATTTGTGCAGCAATACCAGAAAGTTCAAGAGAACCCGCACTCAGACAGCACGAGTGAAATATCAACTATAGAAAAGACAAATTCTACTAATGAATCATTAGATGATTCATCACAACCCTTAACAAGTGTTGTTGAGCAAAAAACTATTATAAAAACTGATGACAAAGCTCAATTACCATCAGAATCTCCGGTAGAAAGTCACAAAGCAAATGATTCCGCAAAAGCCAAACCAAACCGCCCGAAAACGAAAATTGGCTGGCAAACTCCTGGTAAAAAACGTAAACAAGCTGAATTAGCCAAGCAAATGGCAGCTGATCAGCGAGTGGAAACTATGCGTCAAATCGGTCAACAACTACGGCAAGCTCGCCAATCCCAAAGTCTTTCTCTGAACCAACTTCACGTTTATACTCACGTACCCCTCCATCATATGGAGGCACTGGAAAGGGGTGATTTGGAGTTGTTACCAGAGGATGTGTATCTTCGTGGTTTTATCCGGGTTATGGCTAATGCTCTTGGATTGAATGGCACAGATTTAGCTGCTTCCTTGCCTGCACCAGAGCCAGTAAAAGCAATTTTACCTGCGAAGTATGAGCATAAAAGTAATCCTGGATTAGGAATAGCACTGCATCCAGTACATTTTTACCTAGGCTATGCAGCTCTTGTGGCTGGCTCAGTCGGAGGATTATCAATCATGGCGTCCCAACAAGCAAGTGCAGACAAAACGATCGATAAAGATGCAGCAACTTCACCTTCTTCATCATTCACTAAGTCATCCCAGCAAACAAAACCAATTTCTAAGCCAGGGCTGTCTAATCGTGTTAGTGTCACCGTCGGACCTGATATTGCCCCACCCGAAGCTCTTTAAGAGTCATGAGTGATGAGTGAACAATACTGTAGAGACTGTACAGTACAGTCTCTACTATGTGATTAAAATAAGAACTACTACAACATTAAGATTCCTATCTGAGTTTATATTAAGCGTTAAGAGTTCCCTTTTTCGGTAAGGGAACCTAGATTGTCTGAAATCAGACTCTTAGATTATAAGAGTCATGAGGTGCAAGATTTGAGATTTATTACATTCGCGGATCACAAATCCGGAAAGTTCAGAAAACTTGATGTATATTGATTACGATTAATAAAAGACAGTAAAAACACGAACTAAGACAGCAACAATATTATGATTTGCTGCCTAAATCCCGAATGCTCTTATCCCCTAAATTCACAAGGAAGAAATTTCTGTGAAAATTGCGGGGCAGAGTTGATTGAGTTACTCAGGGGTCGTTACCGCATTATCAAACCATTAGGAGGCGGCGGATTTGCTCGCACCTACCTTGCTGAGGATGCAGATAAGCTTGATGAGCAATGTGTTGTCAAGCAACTGGCACCACAAGTTCAAGGAAGCTGGTCACGCCAAAAGGCGATGGAGTTGTTTCAGCAAGAAGCAAAACGTTTACAACATTTGGGGGAACATCGCCAAATTCCTACCCTCTATGCCTATTTTAAGGAACGTAACTACCTTTATCTGGTGCAGCAGTTTATCGAAGGGGACGATCTGTTGCAGGAGTTAAAACACAAGGGTGTGTTTGATGAAGCAAAGATTCAAGAATTCTTGCAAGATTTATTACCTGTTGTGGTAGCAGTACATGAGCAGCAGGTGATTCACCGAGATATTAAGCCAGAAAACATCCTTCGCCGTGAAAGTGATGGTAAGTTGGTGCTGCTTGATTTTGGGGTATCGAAGCGAAAGACTGGAACAGTCCATGCGAAACCAGGAACGAGTATTGGTTCATTTGGTTATGCACCTTATGAGCAAATGTACTCGGGTGAAGCTTATCCTGCGAGTGACCTCTATAGCTTGGGAGCAACGACTTTTCATTTATTGACTGGTGTTTCACCGTGGGAGATATGGATGAAACAGGGCTATAGCTGGACTACTACCTGGCGGCAGTATTTAAAACACCCAATCACTGAGGAGTTAGGGTTAATTATTGATAAATTATTGCAAGAGGATTATAAACAACGTTATCAGACAGCAGAAGCTGTTTTACAAGATTCGTTTTTTGTGTTGTCTCCACAGCCTAGCCTACAGCATACAATACTCTCGCCTGTTCAACCAGAAACACTGACGCAACAAATTCAACAGCAACCACCACAATATCAAGGGCAGTTCTCTATAGAGAAATTATTGCCTTGGGCAATTATGACTGGTTCAGGGAGTTCGTTTCTTTTGATCGCCCTCCTGAGTTCTGTCGGAACTATTTGGATCAGCTCTAGTTTATGGCTGTTCATTTTCCTAGGATTCATCTTTGTCCAGTCTTATTCAGTTTTTGAAAAAACTTATTTATTTATCGTTACCGGAATCACAACATTATTTATTGTATTTATCTACAAGAATTTTTACATTGTTAATCTTCTTAAAACAGGCACAGATGGATTCTTGGTTTTAATCTTGCTAGCCATTCTTGCTGGATTACTAACTTTTACTCTCTTGACTGTTTCTCAAATATTGAACAGCTTTATCTCGAAATACTTCTAATTTTAGAGATAAATTTTGGTTGGCTGAGGTTGTGTATATGAAAAATCAAGAAAATATTCGCCTCTTTATTTCTTTGGGGCTGGCTGGATTATTAATAGCAGCCATTTTATGGTTATTGGGTAGAGTCGTTCGTCCAGAAAAAGAGTATTCTGGGCAATTTCAACCAAATAGTGCTTCAATTTCTCCATCTTATATCAATTCACCTTTAAAAAACCGAATGAGCTTGGGTGAAAAAGTTTTTGTCAGGGAAGGAAGACCTTCTGAAAAAGATGCTGGAAGCAAGGCATTTGAAGCGGGTGACTTTAGCACTGCTGTCAGTAAATTCCAAGTATCCTTGCAAGCTAAACGTAATGATCCGGAAACATTAGTTTATTTGAATAATGCCAAAATTGGGAAATCTAAATCCCTAAAGGTTGCTGTCGTTGTACCAATTGGTATTTCTTTAAATGAAGCAGAAGAAACTTTACGCGGAGTGGCTCAAGCTCAAGATGAAGTGAATAGCAGCGGAGGAATTAATGGGCTACCGTTACAACTTCAAGTTATTAGTATTGATAACTTTGATGTGATGAAAGAACTCAGCACGGAATTGGTAAAAGATACCAGTATTGTCGCTGTTGTAGGCTTTAGCCGTGATTCATCAATTTATAATAAAGGTGGTTTGGTAATGGTTTCAACAATCAATCCCAAAAGACCATCTCAACCTACACAGTATGTTTTTTATGCGACTCCAAAATTTGATGTTTTTAGTGATGCGATCGCCAGCTATATCACTAAAAAAACTCGCCTCACCAACATCGCTATTTGTAGCGACTCTACATTTTTAGTGAATCAGGAAAAAATCAGTCAGGAAATTGTAGAACAATATACTGATTCCATCAAAAAATATGGAGGTAAAGTTACCAGTACCGCTTGCGATTTAAGCGCTCCAGATTTTCAACCCAGTGCTTTTCTTAGCCAAGCCATCAGCGATGGAGCAGAAGGTTTGATACTCATTCCTAGACCGGATAAACTGAACTTAGCTATTGATGTGGCACGAGAAAATAAAGGTAGACTGCCACTTTTCAGTTACCAAGGAGTGTATACTGAAAGAACTTTAAAGTATGGACAAGCAGATGTCAAAGGAATGGTGTTTGGTGTCTCTTGGCATAATGATGTTGTTGGAAACAAATCTTTTGCTCAAAAAGCCATTGGGCTGTGGGGTGGAGAAGTTAGTCCACGAACTGCCATAGCATATGATGCACTTCAAACAATTATCACTGGCTTGAAACAAGGCAACACCCGCCAAGAGTTACAAAAAGCTTTGTCTAATCCAAAATTTTCGGCTTTAGGAGCAACGGGAAAAATTCAGTTTTCGCAAACAGGCGATCGCAAGGGCGGAGTTTTTCTAGTAAAAGTCGAGCCTTGCAATCCAACTCAGTCTTGCAATTCTAGTACTGGCTATCGTTTTAAACTTCTGGAATGAGTGTCACTTCGCGCTACAGCAGTTTTTAGCAGCGAAGCGGCTAAGAGTTAGATTCCTACTTCCCAATTCTTATTCAATTTTTAACAATTTGAGACTGCCCAATCTTCCATGAATAGCTAGAAATCAAATTGGTCAGAATATGAGCAACAATTGGTACCAACAAGTTACCACTAACAAGAGCACTAAAACCTAGCAACATTCCCACAATGCTTGCCCAAATAACATAAGGCCATTGTTGGGAACCACTCAGGTGTAAGACACCAAAGCAAAGACTTGAGATGATCACAGCCCCATAGCTATATCCAAAGGCTGGTAACATCACACCCCGAAATAACAATTCTTCACTTAATCCAGGTAGTAACCCCAGCCATATCAAGTCTGGCAAAGCCAAGGGCTTTAGCACCATTTCTAAGTAAAAATCAGCGCTTTTACGATAGGGAACCCATAGGCGATAAATAATCGTACTTAAGGCGGTGATGCCTAAACCTAACAACACGCCCCAAAGCAACTCTGTTTTATCCCAGCGCCAAGGCATGAGGGCAAAGTTACCAAATTGTAGCCATAGCTTGGCGACTATCCATAAAAGTATTGCAGTCACTCCCATCGCCACCAGCACTTGAGTGCGTGTCAAATAAGGGATTTCTGGCTCTTGCTTGTGCTGTTGTGCCACGATAATCTATGAGGGGAGAAGGGGACAAACCAATTCAAAGTTCAAAAAAAGAATTCTTAATATTGAATGTCGAATTTCTAATTTTAAATTAGAGCGTAATGGAAAAGCGCACACTTCGTGTTTGTATAAGCCTACGCAGGACTTCGCAGCGTGCGCCAGAGGCGCTTAGCGAGTGGGGACGAGGGAAATTAATAACTTCTTAACTATTTATTAGAGATTGCAAAGGGGATATATTTGGACTCAGAACTGATGGATTAATGCCTGCCTTGAGGGCGGCTAATACACCGACTGCCTCTAAATATGTGTTTACCTGTATTGATTTTATCCCTAAAGGTTGAGGTCGAACATCTACCTGAGTATGATTTTCCTCCACAGTAATAATTTGGCATCGCCTGTTCTGACTTAAACTCAGTAAAGCGCTGTTGCCACAAGCAGTTGCTGGTACAATTGCTGCATCAACTTGGTTTGCCCAAATATCTCCAAATTCGGACAATTGGTATGACCTCCCAGTTATAAACTGGGGAGCGCGGCTCAAACCAACAAGCACGCATGGTAAAAAAGTATAACCTAATTCTTCTGCAGCGGAACGGGGAGATAAATTGGAATCTACAGGTGAAGGTAAGAAGGCGGGTGAATGGGCGCAAGGAACTTGAAAAGTTCGTACAATCAAATGACTGATCACAGCTTCTGCACCAGCAATCGGATCAACCCCTTTTCCTTGGCGGTAGTTTTGGTCTGCTTGTTCATCCAGAGTATCAGGAAAACGAGCAACAACTGCGATCGCCTGTGCCCCCGCTTTTTTAATTAAAACTTCCGCCGCCCGTAATAAACTATCTGGATTGCCTATCGTTCCCCAACTTATCCCTGATGCAGATTGTCGTAATTCTACGTTTAATGGTGCATCAGTTATGACGTAATCTGTCATGGATAATCCCAGGGTGGCTCTGGCTGCATCCGCTGCCTGTAAGTGTCGTAGCCGTAATTCTGGTTCTATTCCTTGGTCAAGAAGCAAACCTATGCGATTTTGATGAACTGGGCGTAAACCCCAGCATCCAGCAGCAAATTTGTCAAGTCCGTAACCTTCAACGTAGAAAGTGTTGGGCAGGTTCCAGTAGAGACTGGCACCATTGAGGACATTGGGGTGGGTGATCAGGCGATCGCAAACCTGTGAAGCAGCTTTGGCAACTGGCAATGCATCTCCCGCATAACCTCCTATTGCTGCCCCAATGCCTGTAGGAATAATTAAGATAGCAGTGTATTGACGCACGTAATCAAGTTAAAAAGAAGAATTCAGGATTCAGAAGTCAGAAGTTAGAAGTCAGAAATAAATTGCTATTTACTTGTGAATTGTTATTAGTTATTTCTAAGTAGGTCGGTATTATTTCATCTTAATATTAGACCTCACCCTCAATCCCTCTCCTTCATAAGGAGAGGGAAGCCGGAGGCAGGGTGAGGTTTACCACCTTACTTGAAATAAGGAGTGAGGGAGTGTTGCTATTAGTTATTATCCATTAGCCTTCTGTAGTCACAACAGCTTCAACGGTACATGATTGTTGTTTCACGTCTACAGATGTCACTGCCCAACGCAAAGGTTCTCCCTGTTTTTTCAACTCTACTTCAATTGCTTTTTGGAGTTCTGTGGGAGTTTCCTGTAGATCTATTTCTGCGGTAATAAAATGAGTTGTCATTGTTTCATTCCTTACTTAATTATATACACACTAAGACGGATATACAGACAAGCTGTTTAAAGCATCTCTACTTACCAAATTGCAACTGATAAACAACTTCTTCCTTTTCGGCTTCAATTTTTAAATCAGAACGAGGGTAAGCAACGCAAAGCAATACATAACCTTTTTTTTGCAGTTCTGGGCTTACACCCATGCCTTCACTTTGATCTACGCTTCCAGATAGAATTTGGGCAGCACAAGTCGTACAAACACCAGCATGACAGGAACTTGGCAAATCTAATTGGGCTGCATCAGCAACTGATAAAATGGTTTGATTTTCGGGGACTTCCAAAGTCTGAGTTTTGCCTTGGTGGGTAATTTCAACGGTGTATGTTTTGGGCATATAGAATAGCAATGCTGTGCAACGGACAAGTTAAATATCTTATCTTAGAAAAAGATGGACAACTCAAGAAAGAATCGCCAGCAATAAACTTAACTGGAAAGAGCTTGACTCGCTAGGGCATGATCCAGTGATAATTATAAGTCCTTGCTAGACGAAAAAATTCACCTAGGAAAATTTATCACTTGTTCATCTGGCTTGTTACCGACAATCAGGGAAAACTACCCATAATGAATGGGCAATGATTGTAAACATTAAATCGAATTCTGGATCGAATATTTGGAGAGCAGAATGCTGGAATCATACCGCAGTCACGTTGCCGAAAGAGCAGCACTAGGAATTTCCCCCTTACCTTTAGATGCAAATCAAACATCAGAACTATGTGAATTATTAAAAAATCCGCCTGCGGGTGAAGAGGAGACATTAGTGGAGTTGTTGCGCGAACGCATTCCACCTGGAGTCGATCCAGCCGCATATGTCAAAGCTGGTTTCCTCACCGCTATTGCTAAAGAAGAAATCACTAGCCCCCTGATTTCACCTATTGAAGCTGTGCAATTGCTGGGGACAATGATAGGTGGCTACAACGTGCAATCATTAATTGAACTCTTGCAGAGTCCTAGTATATCCTTATCATCATCTTCCGACACTCCTTTGGTGATGGGTGGGCAAGGAAAAGAACCCATAGCAGCATACGCCGCCACCGCCTTAAGCAAAACCCTACTGGTGTATGACGCCTTCCACGATATTGTAGAATTATCTAAAACCAATCCTTTCGCCAAACGAGTGATAGACTCTTGGGCAGAAGCTGAGTGGTTTACCATTCGTCCAGTTTTACCAGAATTTATCAACGTTACTGTTTTCAAAGTTCCAGGTGAGACAAACACCGACGACTTATCCCCTGCGCCCCAAGCCATGACTCGCCCAGATATTCCCTTACACGCTTTGGCAATGCTGGAAAGTAAAATGCCTGGGGCGTTGGAAACCATTGCTGAGTTAAAGAAAAAAGGGTATCCTGTCGCCTACGTGGGAGATGTGGTTGGTACAGGTTCCTCCCGTAAGTCAGCAATTAACTCTGTACTATGGCACATTGGGGATGATATTCCTTTTGTACCCAATAAACGAGCAGGCGGATATATTTTAGGCTCAAGTATAGCGCCAATTTTCTTCAACACTGCTGAAGATGCTGGTGCTTTGCCCATCCAGTGCGATGTTAGCAACATGGAAACCGGGATGGTGATAACTATATATCCTTACAAAGGAAACATCACCAATGAAGCAGGCGAAGTCATTTCCACTTTCACCCTCAAACCAGATACTATCCTTGATGAAGTTCGCGCCGGTGGACGAATTCCCTTACTGATTGGACGTACCCTCACCGATAAAACAAGACTCGCACTTGGTTTAGAACCCAGCACAGTGTTTACCCGTCCCCAGCAACCTGCTGACACAGGTAAAGGCTACAGCCTAGCACAGAAAATGGTGGGTAAAGCCTCCGGTTTACCAGGTGTCCGTCCCGGTACCTACTGTGAACCCATGATGACAACTGTTGGTTCTCAGGATACCACAGGACCAATGACTCGCGACGAGTTAAAAGAACTCGCTTGTTTGGGTTTCTCTGCTGAGTTGGTGATGCAAAGTTTTTGCCATACAGCAGCATATCCCAAACCCGTTGACATCAAAACTCATCAAGAACTACCTGACTTCTTCTTCTCTCGTGGCGGAGTCGCATTGCGCCCCGGCGATGGAATCATCCACTCCTGGTTAAACCGGATGTTACTTCCCGACACTGTGGGAACTGGTGGCGACTCCCACACCCGTTTTCCCTTGGGAATTTCTTTTCCCGCTGGTTCTGGGTTAGTGGCGTTTGCTGGGGCGTTGGGTGTAATGCCTTTGGATATGCCAGAATCTGTTTTAGTAAGATTTAAAGGTGAATTACAACCTGGCGTCACTTTGCGGGATGTTGTGAATGCTATTCCCTACGTCGCAATTCAAAAAGGTTTACTGACGGTAGAGAAGAAGAACAAGAAAAATGTCTTTGGTGGGCGAATTTTAGAAATAGAAGGTTTGCCAGATTTAAAAGTTGAGCAAGCTTTTGAACTCACCGACGCTAGCGCCGAACGTTCTTGTGCAGGTTGTACTATCAAGCTCAGTATTGAGACAGTTTCTGAATATCTGCGTTCTAACATAACGTTGTTGAGAAATATGGTAGCACGGGGCTATCACGATGAGCGCACTATCATGCGTCGCGTTGCCAAAATGGAAGAGTGGTTAGCAAATCCAGTGCTATTGGAAGCGGATGCAGATGCAGAATACGCAGAAGTTCTTGAAATTGATTTAAACGAAATCAAAGAACCTATTGTCGCTGCTCCTAATGACCCCGATAATGTCAAATTATTATCGGAAGTTGCCAATGATCCAGTGCAAGAAGTTTTTGTTGGTTCTTGCATGACAAATATCGGTCATTATCGCGCGACTGGTAAAGTGTTAGAAGGTGCAGGTTCTGTCAAGACTCGGTTGTGGATTTGTCCGCCAACTCGCATGGATGAACACCAACTTAAAGAAGAAGGTGTGTATGACGTTTTTGATGCTGCGGGTGCGCGGACAGAAATGCCGGGATGCAGTTTATGCATGGGAAATCAGGCGCGAGTTGCTGATGGTGTGACGGTGTTTTCTACCTCTACTCGCAACTTCAACAACCGCATGGGCAAAGACGCGCAAGTTTATCTCGGTTCAGCAGAGTTAGCAGCTGTTTGTGCGCTGTTAGGACGCCTTCCCACAGTGCAGGAATATCTTGATATTGTGGCGAATAAGATTCATCCTTTTGCTGATAATTTGTATCGCTATTTGAACTTTGATCAAATTGCTGATTTTGAGGATGAAGGTAGGGTGATTCCGTTGGAGGAAATGCCGAAGATTGAGGATATTTTGGGTATGCCGACGGGGGCTGGTAGCAAGTAGAAAATGATCTATAAGCCTGTAGGCTAAAGCCTAGAGTGATATGAGCAAAGCCCGCCTGTGCGGGCTTTTTGCAAAACATAGTAGTATTTTTTCTTTTTGTCATGGACTTTAGTTTTTATGAGAATCTACTCCTTTTAGTGGAGTGAAGAATACCTATTTTTTAACAGCAGAGGCGCAGAGGACACACAGAGATGAGTAAAGCGTTAAGCGTTAAGCGTCTCTACCAGTTATTTACCCTTCGGGTGTGCGCAGAGCGCACGCCTTACGGCGAACGCCCTTCAGGAACGCCCGTCGCCTGACGCCACATTCTACCCTGCCCGAAGGCGTTCCGCCTACAACGGGGCGGCAGCTTTTCGGGGGAAGCTTCCCCCGAAAACGTGCCTTGG